>JBDTKL010000244.1:0-6111 GCA_039935355.1 Candidatus Tumulicola sp. | reverse complement strand
ATTTCGGGAACAAGGCCGTTCTCGACTGGGAGGCCAGCCGCGAACTACAACGCCAATGGCTGTCGCGCGCCGGCCTGCAATTGCCGCGCCAGTTTCGCAGCGGTGCCGAAATCGACCGCCCGGTCATCGTGAAACTGTACGGTGCGCAGGGCGGCAAGGGCTACATGTTCATTCAGGATGCCGCCGACTTCGAATCGCGTGCCGCGCAACTGCAGCAAGAGTTTATCATTCAGGAATATATCATCGGCGTTCCGCTCTATATCCATTACTTCTATTCGCCGCTCGACGGTACGTTGGAAATTATGTCGATGGACCGGCGTTACGAAACCAACGTCGACTCGTTGGGCCGTATTCCGGCGGCCGCACAGGGAAGTATGGACGTCAGCCCGTCCTACGTGGTCGTCGGCAATCAGCCGGTATCGCTGCGCGAGTCGATGCTCGCCGAGGCTTTGCGTATGGGCGACGACGTCGTTCGCGTCAGTAAAGAAATCTGCGGCCCCAAAGGCCTGTTCGGAGCGTTCTGCATCGAAACCATCATCACGCCCGACATGCAGTTTTACATCATGGAAATTTCGGCCAGAATCGTTGCCGGCACGAATCTGTTCATCGACGGATCGCCGTATTCGTACCTGAACTACTCCGAGCCGATGTCGACGGGGCGGCGAATCGCGCGCGAATTGAAGAACGCGTTGCTGACGAATAACCTTCGTCTGGTGCTGGATGATTCGAGCGTTCTGTAAGCGGCTGGCGCTACTCATGTTAGCTGCGTGCATAGCTCTGCCGCCCGCTTGCGCGCGCGCAGCTCTGGTCGCAGACCCCTCGATCTTGTACCAACAGATGAAGGATGCGTACGCAAAGGACGGAGACGCCGGCTGGAGCTATCGCTCGCAACAATATTACTTATCGACCATTTTCAACGCGGGGCGCGCGTACTCGCTGCAGTATCCGAACGACCCCGCCTACGGCGAACTCGCCACGCTGACCGTCCAGATCGGTGCCGGGCTCAACTACAACCCGCTGATCAATCACGATGCCGCCGCGTGGTGGGTTCGCGAAGCGGCTGTATGGGTGCAGAAAAATTCGAAAGACCGGAGCTTGATCGAGCAAGCCAATCGAGTCTTGCTTCGCGTGGACTCCGAAGACGACGTGAAAGCGTTGGCGCGTATGGCCGATGACGATGCCGGCGCGAACGTACGGGCGTATCCGGGCGATACCGACGCGCTGTTAGCGCGCGTCGAAGCGAATTGGCGGGCCTGGCTCTTGACCGGCGATCCCAAATGGCGATCGTTAGCGATCGCGCGGGCGGCCCAACCGGATTTTCCGATCGCACACTTGCCGACGACCTGGGGTCCGGCGTTCGTGGCGGCGATGAACGTGTTAACGCCCGGCGTCGATAACGCGACCGCAAGCGATGTCCGAAACGCGAAAGCGTTCCTCACGCGACTGCAGGCGGTCGCGCCGATTCGCGTGATCACGACGGTGACGTCGATGCCGCACGATGCGTACATGGGTACGCTGGCGCCGGCCGACGAGTACTTCGGTCGCATGGGATTTTCGATTCTCGGCATCGAGAATCAACTCAAACACATCAACTATATGCTCGATTACAATTACGGCGACCGCGAATTCTCGGAAACGGCGTTGGTGGCAGAGTCGATCGACGACATGCACAAGGTCTATCCGCGCGATCGCGACCTACCGATGCTGTTGCTGTGGTGCTATACCACGCTGCAGCGTATGGACGATTGGCGAGAGCGAGCCGCCGCATCGCACCTGCGCGCGATCTTGACCGTCGAATATCAGGATAGCCCGCAAGCCCGTAAGTTGCTATCGGACTCGAGCAGCTAGGACCGATATGGAAACGGTGCTGGCCGATCGCCTACAGTTTGCGTTTACGATCATGTTCCATTATCTGTTTCCGATCGGAACGATTGGGTTGGCACCGTTCGTCGCGGCCTACACTTGGAAAGCCGCGCGCAGCGGCGATCCGGAAGACGCTGCGGCGGCGCGTTTCTGGACGACGATTTTCGCCGTTAATTTTGCGGCCGGTGTCGTCACCGGTATCCCGATGGAGTTTCAATTCGGAACGAACTGGGCTGCATTTTCGCGTTCCAGCGGTTCGGTCGTCGGACAGCCGCTCGCGATGGAGGGCATGTTCGCGTTCTTCCTCGAGTCGATTTTCCTCGGAGCGCTACTGTACGGCCGGCGCGGAAAGCCGACGCGGTTTATGGCGTGGGCGGCGGTAATGGTTTGCCTCGGAGCCTGGCTCTCCGGGTATTTTATCGTCGTCACCGACGCCTGGATGCAGCATCCCGTCGGCTATGTCGCGGGACCGAACGGCACGTATCAACTCAGCGATATTTGGGCTGTAGTGCTATCGTCGTGGGCACGCTGGCAGTTCGCGCACGTCTTTATCGGGGCCTTATTGACGGGCAGTTTAATCGTCGCCGGCGTGGGTGCGTACTACCTGCTGGCCAAGCGAGAAACGGCGCTGGCAAAACGTTTCGTGCGATCCGGTACGATCGCCGCATTCGTGTTTTCGATCCTGGCGGCGTTCCCGACGGGAGATATCAACGCCGATGACGTTACGAAATACCAGCCGGTCAAGCTGGCGGCAATGGAAGGCCTGTTTCAATCGGCGCACGGCGCGCCGTTGGCGATCATCGGCATGCCGGACTCGAAAAACCGGACGTTGCTCGATCCGGTCTACGTTCCGGGCATTCTGAGTTATCTGGCGTACGGGAACTTTCGCGCCAACGTGAACGGGCTCGAAGCCTATCCGCGCGAGTTCTGGCCGCCGGTCGAGTTGACGTACTATGCGTATCACGTCATGGTCGGGCTCGGCACGATCTTCGGAGGCATCACCGCACTGGCAGTACTGCTGCTGGTTATGCGCCGGCTCTACTCAACGCCGTTGATGTTATGGGTGCTGATGCTGCTCGTGCCGTTTCCGTACATCGCAAACGAAGCCGGCTGGGTGGTGAGCGAAGTGGGACGTCAACCCTGGATCGTGTACGGTTTGATGCGCACCGCCGCCGGAAGTTCGCCGACGGTGAGTGGCGGCGAAACGCTGTTCACGATCATCGGCTTCGCCGGGATGTATTTCTTGCTCGGCGTGCTGTTCTTAACGCTCGTCCTTCGCGAGATCGGGCTCGGCCCGTCGCACCCGCAAGAGGTTCCGGTCTGATGCCGACGGTCGGATACTGCGTGATCGCACTAATGCTCACTGCCTACGTGTTGCTCGATGGCTTCGACTTGGGGGTCGCGTCGATCGCGCCGTTCATCGCGCGCAACGATAACGAGCGCCGCATCGCGATGGAAAGCATCGGCCCGTTCTGGAACGGCAACGAAGTCTGTTTGATCGCCGCCGGCGCCGCGCTGTTCGCGCTCTTTCCAAGCGCCTATGCCGCATCGTTCTCTGGTTTCTATCTGCCGTTCATGGTCGTCCTATGGCTGCTGATGTTCCGCGGCATCTCGTTGGAACTGCGCGAACACTTGTCATCGGACTTGTGGCACCAATTTTGGGACGCGGCGTTCTGGGCCTCGAGCACGCTGTTGATCGTCTTATTCGGAGTCGCGCTCGGCAATCTGATACGCGGGGTACCGCTCGACGCATCCGGCTATTTTAAAGGCAGCTTCTCGTTCTTACTCAATCCGTACGCCATCGCGGTCGCACTGCTGGCGGTCTGCGTGCTCGGCTTTCACGGCGCCGCGTTTGCCCGCTTGCGGATCGACGGGCCTCCGGCGGTGCGGGCCGCGTCGGCATTAACGGCGTTGTGGTGGTGCGTCGCGGCACTGTACGTGATCGTTAGCGCCGCTACGCTGTATCTGCGCGGATTCGACGGGCATTGGGCGACGTATGCGTGCGGCGCGATCGCGCTGGCTGCGCTGATTGCCATGCGTCTCGCGCTCGGAAGGTCCGATGTGGCAGCGTTTGCAGCGTCCAGTCTGTTCCTCATCGCTTTGATGGGTGCCGCAGCGGCGACCATGTATCCGTACATCCTTCCCGGTTACCCGCCTGGATCCGGAGGTCTGTCGATCGAGGCCGCTGCGCCGTCGGTGGCGGCGATGACGACCGCGCTGACCGTTACGATCGGCGGCGGCATTGCCGTCTTCGCGTACGGTTCGCTCGTATTTCGTCGTATGGCCGGAAAGTTGCGCGTTGAGGACGTCACACAATGAGCGAGGTGGTGCGTTCGGCCCTCGCGCGGTACGACCGCAACGCCTTGACGCTCTGTTCGATCGGCAGCCATTCGGCGCTCGAAGTCGCCGCGGGCGCGCGCTCGGCCGGACTGCGCAATCTCGTCGTCACGGCGGCCGGCCGAGAGCGCACGTATACGCAGTATTTCCGCAAAACTGGCCCGCCCGGACCGGCGCGCGGGTGCGTCGACGACGTTCTCGAGCTGGCGCGCTTTCCCGACATCCTCAACGACGACGTACAGCAACGTTTGCTCGAACGAAGTGTCCTGTTCGTCGCGAATCGTTCGTTCGAGGTCTATCTGCACCAGCAGTATTCGTACGACGAGATCGAGCGGCGCATGCTGGTCCCGTTTTTTGGAAATCGCCGCCTGCTGCGTGCCGAAGAACGTGACGAGGAAAACAATCAGTACGCACTGCTCGAGCGTGCCGGCATCCGCTACCCTCGCCGCTGCAACGGGCCGGACGAAATCGATCGCATCGTCATGGTCAAAGCCCCGCACGCACGCGTTTCGTTCGAACGCGCGTTCTTTTTGGCGACGTCACGCGAAAACTACTACGACACCGCGCAGCGCCTGATGCGCGAAGGGATCCTCGACGAAGCAGGTTTACGAAACGCCGTGATCGAGGAATATGCCCTCGGACCGTCCGTTAATTTGAATTTTTTCTATTCGCCCGTACTCGGAGAGTTGGAGCTGAGCGGCACCGATACGCGGCGTCAGACAAACCTCGAAGGTTTTCGCGCGGTGCCACCGTCGGCGCTGGACGCATTGCGCGACGTCCCGATGCGGATGGAAGAAGCCGGGCATATCGCGGCGACGCTGACCGAGTCGATGTTGGAAAAAGCCTTCGACATGGGCGAGCGCTTCGTTGCGGCGGCGCGCGAAGCGAATCCGCCGGGCGTCATCGGCCCCTTCGCGTTGCAATGCATCGTCGTCGCCGGGCCACCCAAAGAGTTCGTCTGCTACGACGTCTCGTTGCGCATCCCGGGATCGCCTGGAACTCGCTTTACCCCCTATTCGTCGTATCGCTGGGGGCGTGACGTTTCGGTCGGCGAACGCATCGCGATGGAGATCGTGATGGCAAACGAGACCAATTCGCTCGAAAACGTTTTAACCTGACAATCACGCTCGCAGATGGAGGATTCATGGCTACGCAAGACGCGCCGCGGCGCGCCGGCGCCGTAACATTCCGGGGTACGCCGATGACGTTAGTCGGACCCGAGTTGACGGTCGGTGCTCCGGCTCCCGATTTTATGCTGACCGGGGCCGAACTGGCTCCCGTGACCCTTGAAACGTTAGTCGACGGCGGAAGCCGCGCGGCATTGCTCATCGTCGTCCCATCGCTCGATACGCCGGTTTGTTCGCTCGAGTCGCAAACGTTCAACAAGCGTCTCGCCGAGTTGCCGGCCGGAGTAGCGCCGTTCGTCGTGAGTATGGACCTGCCGTTCGCAATGGCGCGATGGTCGAACAATCAAGATGAGGCGATTACGCTGGGGATGCTCTCCGACTACCGCGACCACTCGTTCGGTCCGGCGTATGGACTCCTGATCGCCGAACTCGGGCTACTCGCGCGAGCCATCGTCGTCATCGGTAAAGATAAAACGGTTCGTTACTACAGCCTAGTCAAAGAGGTGGCCGATCAGCCCAACTATGACAATGCGCTGAAAGCCGCAACGGAAGCGGCATAGTTCACACCTTGCCGCAAACGGTATTCATCCTCGACTTCGGCGCGCAGTACAGCCAACTCATCGCGCGCCGTACGCGCGAACTTGGCGCGTACTGCGAGATCGTACCCTACGACGTGCGATGGAAGGACTTGGAATCGCGGTTGCCCGCGGCGTTCATTCTTTCCGGCGGACCGGAGAGCACCATGGTCGATGGCGCGCCGCAGATGGATGCGGCGATCGCCGCT
>JBDTKL010000243.1:0-8048 GCA_039935355.1 Candidatus Tumulicola sp. | reverse complement strand
AGCCTTCATAGCGCGCGCGTGGCTCGTCGCGAGAGCGTCGCTGGATCAACGAACTCGCGATCTAGATCGCGCCGTTCGAGAGATTTTACTGCGTCATTTTCACTGGGTCGACGCACGTTCGAACGATGCGGAACGCGCGGCGTTGCGCGTGCTGGCGGCTAAGCGCGCGGCGTTCGGTGCGATGTCGACGCGCTTGGAACGGCAAAGCCCGCAACGCGTTCTGGCCGAGTTTCGCGAGCGGACCCTTCGACTCGAAGGACGTCTCGACGCGTCGGCGCAGCGCCGGCTCGCCGGGGCGACGCGCACGATGGACGAGCGCGCGAATGCACTCGAACGGGTCGCGTTGCGGGCGGCGGGTGGTGCGACCGTTCGCTTGGAGCGCGCGTTCGCCGCGCTGGCCGCATGCGATCCGCTGGCGCCGCTGACCCGCGGCTACGCCATCGTGAGCGCCGGGGGCCGGGCGGTTCGCGACGCGTCTTCGCTGCGCCCCGGCGATGCCATCGTCGCGCGGTTAGAACGCGGAACCCTCGCTGCGCGCGTGGAAGCGGTGAACGACGATGGCTGACGCGCTGCCCGAAACGTTTGAAGCAAAGCTCGCACGAATCGAAGCGATCGTGAAACAGCTCGAGTCCGGCACGGTCGAGCTGCAGCGGGCGACCGAACTGTTCAAAGAAGGCAAAACGTTGTCGCGCGAATGCGATACGTTGCTCAAGAGCGCGCAAGAGCAGATCGATCGGGCCGGACGAGAGGAGCCGTCTGCCGGATAAGGCCGCGAGCCGGCCGGCGCGGACACGACTCGATGCCGCAGTGTCGCAACGTACGGGCATGACGCGCTCGCAGGCGCGCAGTCTGATTATGGAAGCTCGCGTGCGCGTCGATGGTGCCGTGGCGACCAAAGCCGGTCATTCGACGCCGGCCGATGCCGCCATCGAGATCGAGCACCCCCGGCGCTACGTCAGCCGCGGCGGCGAAAAACTCGAAGCCGCACTCGAGGCGTTCGAACTCGACGTGCGCGGCGCGCAGGCGCTCGATGTCGGCGCGTCGACCGGCGGGTTTACCGACTGTCTGCTGCAACGCGGTGCCGGCCATGTGACGGCAGTCGATGTCGGATACGGCCAACTCGACTGGCGCTTGCGCGGCGATCCGCGCGTGACCGTCATGGAGCGCACGAACTTTCGCTTGCTGCCGGACGATGCGTTCGACGGCGGTTTCGACGTCATCGTGGTCGACGCGTCGTTCATTTCTATTCGCACGATCCTCAAACGGGCCGCTCGCGAGCTGCGCGCAGGAGCCGATGCCGTCTGTTTGGTCAAGCCGCAATTCGAAGCCGGCCGCGAGCGGCTCGGTTCGGGCGGCGTCGTACGCGATCCGGCGGTGCATCGCGCGGTGCTGTTCGAAACACGCGACGCCATCGTCCAGCTCGGACTCGTTCCGGTCGCCTTGGTCGCGTCGCCGCTGCTCGGACCGGCCGGGAATCGTGAATTCTTCATGCGCGTGCGTCACGACGGTACGCCCTTCGCAGAAGATGACGTCGACCGTATCGTATCGGGAGCACCGCTCGAGTGAATCGCATGCTGTCGGTCGACCGGAAACTCGTCGCGTTGTACGTCGACGTCGCGCGCGAACACGCGCGCGTCATCGCAGCTCGCGTGGCATCAGATTTTCGCGCACACGGTTTCGCGGTGACGCTTTCGAACGAACGGCACGACGAACTTGGATTCGCGCTGGATGACGGCGATCCGCAAGACGCGGCACTGCTGATAACGGTCGGCGGCGACGGCACGCTGCTGCGCGCGGCCCGCCGCGCGATCGTGCACGACACGCCGGTGTTGGGAATCAATACCGGGCGTCTCGGCTTTTTGACGGAGTTCGATGCCGACGACCCGGCCATCGACGATCTGCCCGCGGCCGTCGAGCGCGGATTGTATCTGGAATAGCGTCTCGCACTCGAAGCGTCCTACGCCGAACGGTCGTATTTCGCGCTCAACGACGTGGTGGTGCGCAAAGGTGAGATTTCACGAGTCGTTCCTTTCGGGTTGCGCTTCGACGGCGAAACGACCGTCAGCATTCCTGCCGACGGTATCTGCGTGGCGACGCCGACCGGCTCGACGGCGTATTTCTTGTCTGCGGGCGGCTCGTTGATTTCGCCACGGGTCGAGGCCTTCGGCGTCGCGCCGTTGTTACCGCACACGCTATTTTCACGGCCGTTGATCGTGCCTAGCGGCTCGCACGTCGAGATTTCGTGCGATTCGGAAATCGCACAAGCGCATCTCGAATGCGACGGCGACGTCCTGTCCGACGTCGAGCCGGGCACCAGCGTTCTCGTGCGCCGCCACCCGAAGAGCGTGCGCTTCGCGCGTCTCGCTCCGCTGCGCTTCTTCGAGCGCCTCGAAGAAAAAATGTTATGGGGCGTTTCGATCAAAAGCTCGCGCCGGTAGTGTGATCGACGCATGTTGCGGCGTCTGGAAATTGAAAACTTCGGTCTGATCGGCGGCGCAGCGGTCGATTTTTCGAGCGGCGCGACGATTTTCACCGGAGAAACTGGTTCGGGAAAGACCATGCTGCTGGCCGCGCTGGACTTTGCGTTGGGTGCGCGCGGACCGGGCGATGCGCTGGGACGTGCCGGGGCACGAACGCTCGTAACGTTGCGCTTCGATCCGACCCCCGAACTGCGCGAGCAGTTGGCGACCGGCGGTTTCGAACTCGATCCCGATGAGGACGCGACGATCGAACGCGAAGCCGGTTCCGGTGGCCGCAGTAGCGCGCGGCTGAACGGACGCACGGTGACGGCCGCGGTCGTTCGCGAGATCGGCGCAACGATTGCAGAGATCGTCGGACAGCACGAAGCCCAGCGGCTGCTCTCGCCGGCATATCACGAAGATTTGCTCGACCGTTTTGCCGGACCCGATGCGCTGGCCGCCCGGGAACGCCTCGCGCGTATCATCGGCGAGCGCGACGTGGCGTCGCGACGGCTCGAACGCTTCGATACCGATGCGCAAGAAATCGCGCGCGCGCTCGAAGATGCGCGCTACGCCATCGACGAAATCGAACGCGCCGCTCCGCAGCCCGGTGAGGACGATCGCGCGCACGAGCGACAACGATATCTGCTGGATGCGCGGCGTATCGACGAAGCGCTCGCGACCGCTGCCGCGCGGTTAGGATCGGGCGACGCCGGAGCGTCCGATTCGATCGGCGACGCCGTCGCAGCGTTGTCGCCCTTGGCCACCTACGGCGAACGCTTCGAAACGCTGGTTGCGCGTGCCAATGCATTGCAAGCCGACGCGACCGACTTAGCCGGCGACGTGAGCGCGGTGCGAGACGACGGCGACGGCGATCCGGAAGAACTCGAACGGATCGAAGAGCGTTTGGACGAGCTCGAACGGCTCAAGCGAAAATACGGTGGAACGCTGGATGCCGTGTTGGAACGCGCGCGTTCCGCGCGAGACACGCTCGATGGCTATGAAAAAGGCGGCGCGGGCGCCGCCCAACTGCGCGAACGGATCGCGACGCTATCGCGCGAAGCGGTCGCAGTCGCCGCGACGCTATCGCAGCTTCGGCGCGATGCCGCTACACGACTCGCACGCAATGTGAAGGACGAATTTGCCGACCTCGCGCTCGCATCCGGTTCGATCGAAGTCGCGCTCCGTGCGCTGGACGAACCCGGCGCTCGCGGAGCCGAACGCGCCGAACTGCTCTTCGCCGCCAATGTGGGCGAAGCGCCGCGGGCGCTCGCCCGCATCGCGTCGGGCGGCGAACGTTCGCGCGTGCTGCTCGCGATGATCGCGGCGTTGGCCGCCGAGCGGGATGCAACGGCGGCATTGATCTTCGATGAAATCGACGCCGGCATCGGCGGTGCGACCGGCGGTGCGGTCGGCGCGCGCATCGGGCGGTTGGCGCGCGGAGGACAAGTTGTGTGCGTCACCCACTTGGCACAGTTGGCGGCCTGGGCCGGCCGGCATTACGCGTTACGCAAACATGAAGCGCGTGGCCGTACCGAAATCACCGTCGAAGAACTTACCAGCGACGAGCGGCGCATTGCCGAGTTGGCGCGAATGCTCTCGGGCGAAACGCACGATACCGCGTTGGCGCACGCGCGCACGCTGCTTACCGGCGTCCGGTCAGGCGATCTGATGGATCTTGAGAACGTTCGTGCCGCCCGCGCCGACCGGCATGCCGGTCGTAAACGCAATAAAATCGCCCGTACTGACTAATCCTTCGCGCAACATCTCGCGTTCGGTCATGTACAGCAGTACGTCGAACGAGCTGTACGTATCGATGATCAACGACTCGGTGCCCCACAGCAGTGCGAGCCGCCGCGCGACGGTAGGATCGGGCGTGAGCGCGATGATTCGCGCCTGCGGACGAAAGGCGGCGATTTGATGTGCGGTGTTGCCGGTCGTCGTTCCGGTAACGATATACGGGATGTTCAGTTCCGCGCTGGCGCGCGTTGCAGCTTCGGCCAGCGACGCGGCAACCGTGGGCTCCATGTCTTCTAGGCGCCGGTCGCGCAAGGTCGCGTGCGGATAGCCGCGCTCGGCTTCGCGTGCGATTTCCGCCATCGTGCGTACGGCTTCGGTCGGGTACAGCCCGATCGCGGTTTCACCGGATAGCATCACGGCATCGGTTCCATCCAAAATCGCATTGGCGACATCGCTCGCTTCGGCACGCGTCGGCCGCGGTGCGCCGATCATCGATTCGAGCATTTGCGTGGCGGTGACGACCGGTTTGCTGGCGCGGTTGCACTCGGCGATGATACGCTTCTGCACTCCGGGCACGGTTTCGATGGGTATCTCGATGCCGAGATCGCCGCGCGCCACCATGATGCCGTCCGCCGCGCGAATGATATTGGCGAGATCGTCGAGCGCTTCGTGTTTTTCGATCTTGGCGATGATCGGCACCCGTTTGCCGCGTTCGGCCATGAACGCCCGGGCGCGAGCGACGTCGGCCGCGCTGCGAACGAACGACAGCGCAACGAAGTCGACTCCTTGCTGCAGACCGAACTCGAGATAGTCGAGGTCGCGCTGCGTCACCGACGGTACGTTGAGCGTGCCGTCCGGATAGTTGATGCCTTGGCTCGAACGCAGAGAGCCGCCGAACTCGACGATCGTTTCTATTGCGGTTGCAGTTTTTGCAACGATTCGAAGAACGATGACGCCGTCTTGCAGATACAGCCGGTTGCCGACGGTAACGTCGGCCGGCAAGTCTTGGTAGGTGGTCGACACGCGTTCGGCCGTGCCGGGAATGCTCTCGATGGTGACGACGAACGGCGCACCTTTTTCGAGACGCACCGAAGCGACGCCGTCTGCCAACGGTCCGGTTCGCACTTTCGGTCCGGGCAAATCTTGCAGAAGCGCAATTTGCATGCCCAAATCGGCGGCGATGGCGCGCGCATCTCGAATCACCTCGGCGTGCTCTTCCGGCCGGCCGTGCGAGAAATTTAATCGCAGCACGTTGGCGCCGCTGACGAACAACGAGCGCATGATCGCCGGTTCGCGTGACGCCGGTCCGATGGTCGCGACGATTTTCGTGCGTTTGCGTACGGCGGGTTCCATGGGGGCGTTGCCTTGCGCGCGGGAAGGCAGGCTCCTGCGAAGAGTTAAGCGCAAGTAAGGCCGCTAATGTTCGAACGCGATCCGCGAGATCCGCGCTATCGCGAGCGCCTGGCCGCCGGCACGATTGGGTCGATCGTTTTGCATGCGCTGTTGGCACTGTTGCTCGTGAGCGTGATCGCAAGCTCGTCGCAAGAAGGCGCGACCGAGAACGTCGAAGGCGGTACGATCGTTACCGTCGAGCAGCGCGTGCCCGCCGTGACGGCCAGCCGTAAAGAAGTTGCCGTCGCCGTTCCCGTGCCGCCGCACGTCACGCGCGTCGCGCCGCTGCAGCACGCGCCGATAACGCAGCCGCAAACGCAGCGCCTTCCCCAAAACCGGCACGAGCTGGCCAAACAAGACCGTAAGGCGCCGCCGAATCCCCGGCCCGTGCCGCAGCAGCACGTTCAGCCGCAGCCGCAACCCACCGAAAACGTCTACGAAGTGCAGCCCCAGGAGGCGGCTCCCGCGGCACCCATCCCGGTTCCGACGATCGGACCGGTCGCCGTTTCCGTTCGTCAGCCGACCGCAGCGCCGTCGCCCGTTCCGAGCGCACGTACGGTGCCGAGCCGCTCGCCGAAGCCGCCTTCCCCGACCTCTGCTCCGACCGAGCGGCCCAGCCCGGCCCCGTCACAGCGAGCGACCGCGGTGCCGACCGCTGCTGCCGTTGCTCGCGCGACCGCCCGGCCGCAGCCGAGTGCCGCGCCGGCGGAGCATAGCTCGCCCAGCCCGGCCCCACATGCGGGGGTGCCGTCCCCGGGACCGAGCGCCGCCGTGATCGTCGCCAAGACCGCGGGCACCGCCCCTAGTCCCGGGCCGAAGGGTGTCGGATCGCCAGGACCGCGCCCCGGCACCGGCGCCAAGACGTTACCGGCACCGCGCCGGCCGGTCGAGATCGCACCCACGCCGTCGCCGGCTCCGGAGCCGAAGCCGCAAAAGACGCGGGCACCTGTGCCCGATATCAACTCTCGCCTCCGCGCCCTGCTGCCGTCGGGTCCGGTGCATCCGCAAACCAAGCAGTTCACGCCGCAAATCTCGCTGCGCGGCTCGCTGCGCCCGACCCCGCCGCCGGAGGTGCTGGCCGAAACGAAGTACATCTACCGGTCGAGCGGTGGCGGCTCTTCCGAGGGGCTGGTCGAGATGTGGGTCACGGCGGCGCACAAATCGGGGCCGACGACCATGTGCACCGGCTGGCTGGTGCGCTATCCGCTCAACGCCGTGGCCTACCATGCCGGGGATTTCGCGCCTCCGAACGGCACGCAGGCCGCCGTCGGCGGCGCGTCCGGGCGGGGGACCCTCCCGCCGATCGTCGAGGGCATCGTTACCGTGGCGTGCGAAGGGCGATTGCTCGAACCCTACACCAAAGAGCAAGCGCCATAAGGCGGGCTTGCGACCCGAAACCCTTTTGGGTATGATATGGTCAAGCAGTAGGAAAGCGTGGGCACGTCCCGCGCTTCGTTATTTCAGGACAGCGTGGGAAGCGAATTACAAACGGCATTCGAACGGGAACTCGACGCGATCGCGCACGACGGGCAAGCATTTCCGATGTTGGAAATCGTGGCACGGCGGGCTCGTACGACGCAGCGCTTGACGTCGTTCGCAGTGACCATCGATCGGCCCGGCGGCGTCGACATTGCGTTGTGCGAGCGAGTCGCAGCGCGCTTGAACGGCTCGTTGGAAGCCCTCGACATTCCGTACGCTCTCGAAGTCGAATCCGCGGGGCTCGATCGTCCGCTGCTGCGTCCGGCCGACTACGAACGATTCGCCGGACAGCGTGCCAAGATCGTGACGTCGCTGACGGTCAACGGCAGCAAAACGCATCGCGGCGCGCTAGCCGGTCTTCGCGGCGAGTCGGTCTTGTTACTCACCGATAGCGGAGAACTGCCCGTACCTTTTGCGGCCATCCGCAACGCCAACCTCGAATACGATCCCCGCGCCGACTTGCAGCGCGCTAAACGCGAACGAAAGAAATCACATGCCGACTGAAACGATCCCCGAAGAACGCTTGATCGACGTCCTGCATTCGATTGCGAAGGACCGAAACATCGCCTTCGAGATGCTGCTCGAAGCGCTGGAAGCGGCGTTGCTAACCGCGTACAAGCGGCATTTCGGCAGCGAATCAAACGCGATCGTGGTCGTCGACCGCCAAAGCGGCGCCTACAAGGTGTATCACCGGCGGACGATCGTCGACGAGGTCGCCGATGCCAAGCTCGAAATCTCCGTTCGCGAAGCCGGTGAACCGTACCAGGCCGGTGACTTCTTCGACGAAGAAGTGACGCCGAAAGATTTCGGACGAATCGCAGCGCAGACCGCCAAGCAAGTCATCGTGCAGCGTATTCGCGAAGCCGAACGCGACACGGTCTACAACAAATACGTTCGCAAGCTCAACGACTTGGTGACCGGAACGGTCCAACGCTACGAGCAGCGCAACATGTTTATTACGCTGGAAGGTCGCGACGA
>JBDTKL010000242.1:0-6423 GCA_039935355.1 Candidatus Tumulicola sp. | reverse complement strand
GCGGCAAACCGGTTTGCCCCTCGGCACGGTAAAAACGCGAATTCGATCGGGACTGCGCCGGCTTCGCGAGCTGCTGCACGTGGCGATATTGTGATGGATTCGCACGAGACGATGCTCGACGACGTCGCAGCATACGCGTTAGGCGTTCTTCCGGCGAGCGAAGCCGCAGCGGTGCAAACGCACATGAACACGTGTGCGGAGTGTCGCGCGGAATACGATGCGCTCGCGCCGGCAGTTACCGCAATCGCGTACTCCGCGGAGGCGACCGCAGCGCAACTTCCCGGACCCGAACTCAAGGCGCGCATCATGCGGGCCGTCCGCCCGCCGGTGCTGGCAAGGCGTTCGATCTCGGCTTGGCCCGGTTGGCTGGCTGCCGCGGCATGCGTCGCCATTGCGGTCGGATTCGGCGCGCAAAACCAACGTTTACAACGCGAGATAGCGGCCGAGCGTGCGGCGGCGGCATCGCAGCAGACGGCAGTGCTCGCGGCCAACGCGTCGGCGCAGCGCGAGCATCGGATGATAGCCGATCTCGCTGCGGGCGATGCGCGGCGGTATCCGTTCGAAAACGGTGTCATCGTGACGCGCGGTTCGCATCTGTACGTTGCGATGCGCGCGCCCGAATCGCTTCCGAAAGGCCGCGTGTACCAAGCCTGGACGATCGCCAAAGGTTCGAAGGTCGTTCGACCGTCGATTACCTTCAGTGCGCCGGGCAGCTCGATGACGATAATAGAAATTCCGGCGTCGGCGCAATCCCTGGCGATGGTGGCCCTGAGCGTCGAGCCCGTAGGCGGATCGCTCAAACCGACTACCAAACCGATCGCGCTGGTCAAGCTCAGCTCGTAAAGCCCCTTCCGTAACGTGACGTCCGCGCGCAGCTTGTTGCGGCATCGGCCGTTCGTGTTGTACTTTTCGTCGCGAGCCGGATCGGAGTTCGCGTACACGATCTCGGCCGTTTTCATCGGTTGGCAGATTTACGCCATCACCGGAAGCGCGTTCGCGCTCGGATTGGCGGGCCTGGTGCAATTCGTTCCGTCGGCGGCGTTGGTATTCGTCGCGGGACATGCGGCAGATCGCTTCGAGCGGCGGCGGATCGTACAGATTTGCCAAACGGTCGAGGGAATAACCGCCGGATTTCTCGCCTGGGGCGCATTCGCACATCGGCTGAGCGTTTGGGAGTTGTACGCCGCAGTGTTGCTTCTCGGCATCGCCGGCGCGTACGAAAGTCCGTCGTCTGCCGCGCTTCTGCCGGGCGTTACGAGTGATGAAGATTTGTCGCGTGGAGCCGCGCTGTCGTCGGGCGCCTTTCAGGTCGCGGCGATCGCCGGCCCCGCGCTCGGCGGTATTTCCTATGCAATCGCACCGGGCGTTCCGTGCGTCATCATGGCTGCGTTTTGGCTGTTCGCCTCGTTGTTGAGCGCGGCGATTCAAGTCGACCGTTCTCCGGCGCCGCAGGAGCGTCCGACGCTGCGCGATGCTTTCGCCGGCATCGCATTCGTACGCGACAATCCCGCGATCCTCGGCACGATCTCGCTGGATCTGTTCGCCGTGCTCTTCGGCGGTGCGACCGCGCTTCTGCCGATCTACGCTCGCGACATCTTGCACGCCGGTCCGTGGGCCTTAGGCGCCTTGCGAGCCGCTCCCGCGGTCGGCGCCCTGGCCATGACGATCGTGCTGGCCCGCCGCACAATTCGGCGACGAGTCGGCGTAAAAATGCTCGGAGCGGTCGGCGTGTTCGGAGCCGCCACGGTGGTGTTCGCCCTGTCGCGCTGGACCACGTTGTCGCTGGCGGCGCTGGCGCTGATGGGAGCAGCCGATACGGTAAGCGTCGTGATTCGAGCCTCGCTCGTGCAATTGTCCACCCCGGACGAAATGCGCGGGCGGGTCGGCGCCATCAACTATCTCTTCATCAACGCGTCGAATCAATTAGGCGAGTTCGAGAGCGGCACGGCCGCGGCGCTGCTCGGGCCGGTGGCCGCGGCCGGTCTCGGCGGGCTGGCCTGCATCGCCATCGCCCTTTTGTGGTTGAAACTGTTCCCGTCGCTGCGGCAGATCGAGCGCCTCGGATAAGATCGCCCCGAATTCAAGCAATCCAACCGGCGCCGTCGCCCGTTCTCAATAAGATTATGGATACGAAGGCAAATCTCGGCCGCATCACCGTGACCCTCACCGCTCCCTTGCTGGAGCGGCTCGAGCGTCTCAAGGCACGGCACTCTTGCTCCACTTCGGCGATTGTGGAAATCGCATTGCGCAACTACATCGGCGAGGAATCCGAAGAACAAGTGGGAGCACGCCTGCGCTCGGCGGGCGCGGTGCGCCGCCGCGTCCAGGGCCATCGGCCGACCGTCTTCGGCGGGAACTGGCCCCAGCGCCCGTAAACGGCCCCGGGGGCAGGAGCGACGAGAAAAGTCCCCACCCGGTTGAAAACGCGGTCAAAATGTTGGCCGAGATCCACGCCGATACGTTGCGGCGGGTGCCGCGTTCGCAACGTGGCATCGAGTGGCTGACCGACACCATCGGCCGTCCGTGGTTCGCATCCTCACTCGTCGCGTTGGTACTGCTATGGACCGGCATCGACATCGCGGCCGGGCGATTGCATCATCGCTTCGATACGTTCGCGTTTCCCTGGCTGCAGTTGATCGTTGGAACGTTATCGCTCATGATGGCGGCGCTGATCTTGATCAGTGAAAACCGGCAGGGTCGACTGGCCGATCAGCGCGCCCAAGTGACGCTGCAGTTGGCGTTAGTTATCGATCGTAAAGCCGCGAAGATCGTCGAATTGCTCGAGAGTCTACGCAAAGACGATCCGACGCTGCCCGATCGCAACGATTCGGAAGCCGAACAGATGGCCGAGGCGACCGATCTACGAACGGCGGTGGACCGGCTGGAAACCGAAACGGCGCGCGCTGTGGAAGGGTCGTCTCCGGGTTAAGCGCGTTCGGTCGTCGGGTCGATCGTCTTGCGAATTTCGGTGATCGTCGTGGCGGGAAATCCGCTGATCTCGGCGTGTTTGCGGATCACGTCTTCGTCTTTAGCCAGATACACGCAAAACGTCTTATCGCCGGCGACGTAGCTCTCGACCCATTGAATGTCGGGAGCTAGTTGGGCGAGAGCTGCATTCGATGTTGCGGCCGCCTCGCGCAGCTGCTCGCGTTCGAGCGTTCCGACGCCCGGGATCGCGCGTTCGATGATAAATCGGCGTAACGCCATGGTGATTGTCCTCCGTAGTTGTTGTGATTTTTACGCTCGCGCTTGCGCGCGGCCGAGAAGGGCGCGCAGCGCGTCGATCAGTTCCATGACGACGAGTGCGGTCTTTCCTAACGTGGGTATGACGCGCGGCCGCAAAAGCCGCCGGTCGAACGAGCGCATGTAACGATCGTTTTCGGTAAGGCACGCCCGAAGAAATTTGGCCGGTGTGAGATCGCGCATCACGTCCGAAAACAGACCCATCGCGGCGCTTCCGTCGTTGTTGCCGCCGCCGGCCATTGCGCTGCCGCCTTGTACGCGGCGAACGATCGCGGCGACGTAACTCACGAGCGACGGAAGGATCTGCATGTATGGCGGCGTCAAGCCGCTCCGCGCGCGATCCCAAGCGATCCAGTTGACGAAGAAGACGATGTGCCGTGCTTCCTCCTCGAGTACGCGCGCAAACAGCGACGTCAATGACTCGGGAAGAATGCGCGCGTCGCGCGCTAGTTTAAAGATGCCGAAACCCGCGAACGAATCGACGCACTCGTCGTAACCGAAGTGTACGAACGCCCGACGCGTCGGGTCTTTGGTCGGTTCTTTCGTTTGGACCGTTAGACCGTAGCGGCGAATCATTTCCGCGAGGATGCGCCCGTGGCGAGCTTCTTCAAATCCCTGCAGCGCCAGCGCATCGCGTACCAGCGGATCGCTTTCGGTTTTAGAAAAGCCTTGCAGCATCGCACCGGCGCTGATCTCGATATCGAGCGCCATCGTCCAGATCGGAATCGCACGCAGGCGCGCCAGCGAAACGTCGTCGAGTTGCGGCCACGGCATGTCTTGCGGTTCGTAGCGGTTGTGCGACGCGATAAACGTTTCGCAGAGAAGCCGTTTGTGTTCTTCCGAGCCGATCTGCATGTAATTCTCCAAAGCGGACGATGATGGCGGGCGACGAAGGCCAGTCCCCGTATGGCGACGACCTTCGAGCCGCTTCCGTTGGGCGACTATCGTGCCCGCATCCTGCAGTATCTGCAAGGAATCGCGCTGCCACTTCGGTCGACTGCATGGACGATCATCGAACGTTCGTCGGAGGGCGCACAGGCTCGCGCGTTGCTTCGGCCGACCCTCGTGTTGTGGGCCTGCGACGCTTGCGGCGGGCCGATCGAAGACGCCGTTCCGGTGGCCGCAGCAATGGATCTGTTCGACCGCTTCATGCTGCTGCACGACGAATTGGTCGACGGCACTTCGGCCGAGGGCCGCGAGTCGCTCGTCGCGCGTTGGGGTTTAGGGCAGAGCTTGAATGCGGGCGATGCGCTGTATGCGCTCGCCTTGCGGGCGTTGGCGCAGGACGTTGTGAACGCGTCGCGCCGCTTGGAAGTCGCCGCGTCGCTCGGACGAGCGGTGCTCGAAGCCATCGAGGGCCGCACCAGCGATGTCGAGCTCGAAGTCCGCGGCCACCGCGCCGGATTGTTGCAGCGCGTCCGATCGGTTCGCCGCCGCAGCGCGACGCTGACGGGAGCGGCCCTCGCTGCCGGGGCGATCGTCGCCGGCGCGGATGCATTCGTGACGCGCGGATTCGACCGCGCCGGTCGGCTGCTGGCGGCGGCCGAGTCGAGCGGAGACCGGGCGCTGTGCGCTCGCATTGCGGCTAAAGCCGCAGCCGCAGTCGATCGCTGTTTGACCGCGCCCGAACCGGCTCGTGGATTTCGCGAGGTGGTCGACTACGTCGTCGCGCAGGCCGCCTGATCGCGCGACGTCGTCGCGCAAAGCCGAACACATTCGAATCAACCTCGAATGCGACGTCGACGCCAAAGGTGTAACCGCCGGTTTCGAGGAGTACGTTTTCGTTCACGAAGCGCTACCCGATCTCGATTTTTCTACGGTCGATACGTCGTGCCAATTGTTCGGTCGACCGCTGGCGGCGCCGCTGTTGATTTCGTGCATGACCGGCGGTACGCCCGAAGCGACCCGCATCAATCGCCGGCTGGCGGAAACGGCGGAATCGTTCGGCCTGGCGATGGGGCTCGGTTCCGGACGCGCGCTGATCGAGTCGCCCGAGCAGCTTTCGACATTCGCGGTGCGCGAGATCGCGCCCAGCGCCCTCCTCTTCGCGAACGTCGGCGCGGTGCAATTAAATAAAGGGTACGGTGCCGACGAATGCCGTCGTTTGGTCGATCTCTTGCAGGCAGACGTGTTGGCGATTCACTGTAACCCGCTCCAGGAAGCGTTGCAGCCCGAGGGCGACACGCGCTTTGCGAATTTGTTGCCGCAGATTGCGGACGTGTGCGCGGGTGTCGGCGTGCCCGTTATTGTGAAGGAAGTCGGCAACGGAATCGCCCCGGATACCGTCCGTCGTCTCATCGATGCCGGCGTGCGCGGAATCGACGTAGCCGGCGCGGGCGGAACGTCGTGGAGCGAAGTCGAGCGATTTCGCATCGTCGAACCCTGGCGCGCGCGCGTTGCCGGAGCGTTTGCGGGTTGGGGCATACCCACGGTGCGTTGTCTGGTCGATGCTCGCCGGGTCGCGCCGCATGCGACGATCGGCGCGAGCGGAGGAGTTCGCAACGGTATTGACGTCGCGAAAGCGATCGCGCTCGGCGCAGATTTTGCAGGTGTGGCGGGCGCCTTTTTGCGGGCGGCCGACGCAGGAACGGTCGAAACGGGCGATTTCGCGCGCGAGTTGATCGAAACGTTGCGCGTGGCGATGTTCTGCATCGGTGCACGAACGATTGCGGACTTACGTCGCACGCAACGTCTTCGCCGGGCGGAGCCGCACGATTGAGGGCGGAGGTTCGGCACGCAACGGGGGGAAAGAGGAAGCCGGTTATGCGGGAACCCTCCGCGACGGCCGGCCTCACCTTAGATGCCGCCGATGCCTACTGCCGGTATCTAACGGGACGCCATTACGAAAACTTTAGCGTCGCATCGGCCTTCGTAGACCGGAGCCGTCGTACCGACCTGGCGCGTTTGTACGCGTTCTGCCGTACCACCGACGATCTCGGCGACGAAAGTGCGAGCGCACAAGCCGTCCCGAGGTTGGAGCGTTGGCGTTCCGAGGTTTGCGATGCGTTCGCAGGCGTCGCGCCGGTGCACCCGGTGTTGCTGGCGCTATCGCAGACGGTCGCCCGCTGCGGAATTCCGGCGCAGCCGTTCTTGGACTTGATCGAAGCGAATTTGATGGATCAACGCGTGACATCGTACGAATCGTGGCCCGAACTCTTGGGATATTGCATGCTGTCGGCT
>JBDTKL010000241.1:0-4215 GCA_039935355.1 Candidatus Tumulicola sp. | reverse complement strand
CGACGTGCTGTTCGCACACGTGTTTTCGGCCGGCCCGGCGCATTACTCGCCGCTTCCGGACTCGATCGCGGCGATCGCGTCGTTGTCCGCCTCGAGCATCGGCACGTTCGCGAAGCGGGCGTTTCGTTCCGGAAACGCGATGCTCACACTCACCGGCGACGTCGATGCCGCCTCGCTCTCGGCCGTAACCGACGGTAGCGGATCGACGAATATGGATGCGCCGTTCGATTCGACGCTGTCGGGTGCAACCGGTCCCGTCGACGCTAACGGAGCGGTTTCCGGTACGGGTTTTGCATGGGTTGGGCCGCCCATCGCCGACGCGCGCGCTGCGACCGCGATGGATTTCATCGCCGACTATCTGTTTCGCGACGGTACCGGATTGGTATCGCGCGACGTCGCGCCCGAAGATGCGTACGTTGCCGGGCAATTCGTAACGCTGCACAATCCGGGTGTTATGGTCGTTACGATGGGCGGAAACGACGAAGCCAAAGCCGAGCGCGCGATGCTCGATCGGCTGTCCGCGATGGAGCGGCCGCTCGACGCGCACACGTTTGCCGCGGCATTAGAAGCGTTCTTATATCATGTGGCGTCGGATACGCAAGCGCCGCTCGAGCGCGCCGATAACTTAGGCTGGTATGCCGTTGAAGGTAACGCGGCGTATGCGCCCGGCGATGCGAGCGAGGAGTACCAACGGATGGCGCGCTCGCTCGATCCGCAATTCGTAGCGGACGTCGTGCGTCGCTATCTGGCAAATCCGCTCTCGATCAAATTATTAGGTCCGTCGAATCAGCCGAAAGGGAATGCGTCGTGAAGAGCCTGATCGCGGTGACGTTGTTCGCAACCCTTGCGACGACGTTTCCGTCGAGCGCCATTGCCGCGGCGGATGCGACGCAGCCTGCGGTGGTCCGCCAAGGCGGCGTCGCGATCGTGAGTCAGAGCGACCCGCAAGCCGCACTGGTTGGAGTCGAGGTCGTCATCCCGGCCGGGCTCGACCGGCAAACCCTTCGCCAGAACGGACTGGCGGCGTTGGTCGCGCAAACGATTTTGCAAACGCCGGTGACCGTCGCCGGCGCGTCGCCCGTTCCGCTCGAACGAGCGATTGCGGCGAGTGGCGGATCGATTCGATTTGCGATCGATCCGGATAACGTTCATTTCTATGTCGAAGCGCTGGCGCAAGACGCGCCGGCGGTGCTAGCGATGTTTCGTCAGGCGTTGACGGTGCCGGATTTTGCGCCGGCGACCGTCGTCGATGCGCGCACGGCGTTATCGACGAAGCTCGCACAGTCGGCTCAGTATTCGCAATACGCACTGCAGGTCGGCGTCGACATGCTCAATCAAGCCTCTTCGGCGCAGGCGAATGCCGGGTTTCCGGCGCTCGGAACGCGCACGTCCTTGGCCCAACTGGTGCCGTCCGACGCTGCGGCATTTTACCGTACCTATTATCGGCGCGGCGGAGCGCTGGTGAGCGCGGTCGGCCGCCTCGATGCGTTGGGCGCGGCCGATCTAAGTTCGCTCGCATCGGCCTTACCCGACGGCACCACGTCGGTCGTTGCGACGCACGTTGCTCCTCTGCAGGGAGCATCGCGCGAAGTGATCGCGCACCGCAACATCGCCGCGCCTTGGTTGATCGCTCAATATCCCGCTCCCGACGTTGCCAGCCGCGATTTCGGGCCGATGCTGGTGTTGTCGGCATTTCTGCGGCGCACGCTATCGGATATCGCGCAAGTGCCGGGCGTCGTTTCTCCCACCTTCATGTCGCGCGCCGTTGGGGCCGATTATGCCTACGATCGGGCGCCCGCCCATCTCGTGTTGTACGTCAACGGCGGCATCGGAAATCCAACGCGTACGTTTGCGACCGCGTTGTCGATCGTCAGCGTGTTGGCGGCGACGCGCCTGCAAGGCTCGATCGACCAGTTCAAAGCGCAAGCCGCCGGCGATTTCGCAACCGGTGCGACGACGTTGGAAACCCGCGCGTGGCTAGCCGCCGTCTTCGCACGCGGCGATGCGTCGCCCGACTTCTTGAATCGCGCGCTACAGGCAATCTCCAATACCACCCCTGGCGACGTGCAACGCGTTGCGCGGTTGTATCTGGGCAATCCGACCATCGCGTTGGTCTTGCCGCGGGACGAAAGCACGCACAACTGAACGTCGCACTCGTTCACGACTACTTGAACCAGCGCGGCGGAGCCGAACGCGTTTTTGCCACCATCGCCAAAGAGTGGCCGGAAGCGCCCATTTACACAGCGCTCTACGATGAGTCCGCGGTCGGCGATCTGATTCCGCGCGAACGGGTTCGAACGTCGTATCTGGCGCGCGTTCCGTTTGCCGGGAAGTATTTTCGGGCGCTGGCGCCGTTCTATCCCGGAGCCTTTGAAGCGTTCGACCTTTCCGGTTACGACACGATTATCAGTTCGACCACATCGTGGGCGAAAGGTGTGATCGTCCCGCCGGGGAGCGTACACGTCTGCTATACGAATACCGTGAGCCGCTTTGCGTTTGCGTACGACGATTACGTCGGCGGTTTCTCTCGTTCCAGCGGCAACCGGCTGTTGCCGATGCTGGCTCGGCCGATCGTGCGACGGCTCGTCGCCTGGGACAAGCGTGCGGCGCAACGCCCGACTGCGTACGTTGCTAATTCTCGCAATGTGGCAGAGCGCATCCGCCGCTACTACGAACGGGATGCCGACGTGCTGCATTGTCCGGTCGAACTCGACAGGTTTACCGTCGGACGCGGCTCCGGCGACTATTTTTTGATCGCCTCACGGTTGCTTCCGTACAAACGCATCGACCTCGCAATTCGGGCGGCGCAGTCGGCCGGCGTACGGCTGTTGGTGGCCGGAACCGGACCCGCGCAGGCGGAGCTGCGCGCGTTAGCTCGCGATTCGACGACGACGTTGCTCGGATACGTCGAAGATGGCGAGTTGAACGCACTGATGGGTGGCGCACGCGCGGCCATCGTACCGGGCGAGGAAGATTTTGGCCTATTGCCGCTCGAGGCCGCCGCCGCCGGACGGCCGGCGATCGCATTGCGTCGCGGCGGGGCGCTCGAAACGATCGTCGACGGCGTGACCGGAACGTTTTTTGACGATGCTACGCCCGAGTCACTGGCTGGGGTGTTGCGTTCCTTCGATGCCACGCGCTACGATCCGCACATGTTGCGCGCGCACGCCGAGCGATTCGCTCCACAAACATTTTCGCGGGAACTGCGGGCGATCGTCGAGCGCGTTCGCGCGAGCGGTCGCTAATAACCCATATGCGAGCGGTGTTTTTGGCCGTCGCCGCATTCATCGTGGTGTTCGTCGCATACGATCTCAACAAACTGTACGCGCTCCGATACGGCGCCGATCTCGGGATCTATCTGCAGACGCTCGTAAACTGGCGTCACGGCTCGACCTTTAACTACGGCGCGTGGCGTCCGCTTCTGCAAGTGCACGAATCCTGGGCACTGATCGCGTTGGTTCCGCTCGTCGCCCTCGTTCCGCGGGCCGAAACGCTGCTTGCGGTGCAGGTGGTTGCGGTAGCATCTGCGGCGATTCCGTTAGCCCTCCTCGCTCGCCGACTCGGCCTGTCGTCGCGAGCGGCAACCGTCGTGGCCGTTGCGTATTTGTTGACGCCATCGGCACAAGGTCTCGCGTACGATAATTTCTCGGAGAACGTATTCGTGCCGTTGTTGGCGTTCGGAGCGGCGTTAGCGGTCGTTCGGCGCGCGTGGTGGCCATCGCTCGTTCTCGTCGTGTTGCTATGCGGGATAAAAGAAGATTCCGCGCTGTTCGTCATTTGGTTTGGGGCCGCGTATGCGGTATGGCGCGACCGGCGAATGGGAATCGCCATATGCGCCGTGGGTCTGGTGACGATTCTAACGTATTGGTCGATCGAAACGCTGGCCGGGGTTCGGCCCAACGATCCGCCGTACGGCTGGGCCGTGCACGATTTTAGCGGTAAGTTCACGTTGATCGCGCTGCTGCTCGCGCCGTTTGCGTTCGCGCCTGCCGGCGCCGGACGCTGGTTGTTGTTGAGCGTACCTCTGTTAGCCGAGATCGTCTTCATGCAGCCGTGGAACTACGAACCTAGTCGAATCGGTTCGCATTACGTCGCTCCGCTCTTGGCGGCCGCGTCCGTTGCTGCGGTCGTCGGTTTGCGGCGCTTTCCGAAGCTCGTGCCGGCGGTCATTCCTTGCGCGCTGATCGTCACGTTGGTTATTTTTAGCGACACCGC
>JBDTKL010000240.1:0-7748 GCA_039935355.1 Candidatus Tumulicola sp. | reverse complement strand
CGACGACGCATCCCAACACCCACGGTGGATAGTAGTGCGCGACGACCAGCACGAACGACTGGTCGACCTGCGCGCCGGTTAAACCTGGAACTAGCACGATCGCGGTCAAGCCGGCAAACAGAACCAGCAGCAACAGCAACTGATAGATGGGAAGCAGGGCGGCATTGCGTCGCAACGCCTCTCCGGAGCGAGCGCTATAGACCGCGTTCATCGTGTGCGGTCCCATGAAGAATCCGATCGACGTGAGAAGCACCGTTGTCACGTACCATATGCCGCCGTGCGGCGACGTTAACGGTGGGAGCGTGAGCAGGTGCGGATGCGCCGCGAGCACCCGGTCGATCGCCCCTGCCGGCGAACCGAAAAACCGAATTGGAATGGCGATACCCGCGAACGCGACCGCCGCCAAGACCAGCGTGTCTTTGATCAAACTCGCCCATGCCGTGCCGCGCAAACCGGCCGTAAACACGAATCCGGCGATTAACAGAAACGCCACGCATGCGGCGGCGCTGCCCGCAACGCGTCCGTATCCGGCGACGTGCAGCAACGTCTGCAAGCCGCTCAACTGCAGCGTGACGTATGGAACGATCGTGATAAACTGCATCGCGGCGACGCCGACTCCCAGCGCACGGCTCGAATACCGGTCGGCGAAAAAGTCCGCGCCGGTTAGCAGGTTGCGGTCTTTGGCGACCTGCCAAATCGCCGGGAGCAAAAAATATCCGATGACGAAGCCGCACGTGCCGTACGCTAAGATGTAGTAGGCCGGCGCACCCAGGCTGTACGTCCAGCCGGCCATGCCGAGAAATGTGAAGCTGGTGTAGATTTCGCCCGCCATCAGCACCCACAGGAAGGCGGTTCCGAACGAACGCCCGCCGACCAGATACTGCTGCGGATCCATCCGGAAACGCCGCACGCTTACCAAGGCGAACGCGATCGTCGACAGCACGATGCCGGCAACGATCGATAGCGAGATTACCAATGCCGTTCGACCCGTCCGAGCGTCCATAAGAACGCCGGCGTCACCACAACCCAGCCGGCGATCCACGCCAACACGAATGGCAACCCGAGCACGCGCGGCTCGACGTGGTTAACGAACGGCACCGCGACCGACAGCGCGGCAATCGGAATCCCTGCTAGCAGGATGCGAATGAAACGGTTTATGGCGATGCCGCTATCGGTCCGCGCGAAGAATGTGCGAATGCATCATGGTGGCGCTTCCTCAGGGTAAGGCGCGAAACGTAGCCCGACGGCTTCGCTGCTACGCCGTGGGTCCCCGGCCCAACGGCTAGATGAGAAGGTTTGTACCGGGTCGTATCCCGGCCGCAGTGAGCACGTACGATGCGGTGATCGTCGGCGCCGGACATAACGGCTTGGTTTGTGCTGCCTTACTGGCCAAAGCCGGCCGTTCGGTATTGGTGTTGGAATCGCGCGACGTTATCGGCGGGACCGCCGTCAGCGACGCGTCGGTCTGGCCCGGATACACCGTCTCTGCTGCGTCCTACGTATGCAGTCTGTTCGACCCTTGGCTGGTCGACGAACTCGATCTGCGCGCCCACGGCTTCGAGTTCTACCGTAAGGATCCGTACGCGTTCACGCCACTCGAAGACGGCCGTTCGCTGCTGTTCGGAACCGACGCCGCGGCCAACGCCCGCGAAATAGCCAAGTTCGATTCGGGCGATATCGCCGGATTCGAAGCCTACGGAGAGCGCGTCGAGCGCGCCGGTCGCGCGCTGTTCGATTCGTTCTCGGACGCGGAACCGCGTTTCGATCGGTTCGACGACGATACGCAGGCGCTATTGCGTGGCTCGGCCGCAGAACTCGTCGAACGCTACGTTCGGACGCCGGTCATTCAAGCCGAACTCGTGAACGACGGCTTGATCGGCACCAACCTCGGCCCGCGCGACCCCGGCACCGGCTACGTGCTGGCGCATCATCTCGCGGGGCGAATCCTCGGCGTACAAGGCGCGTGGGCCTACGTGCGCGGCGGTATGGGCAGCATCACGCGCGCGCTGGCCGACGTCGCACGCAAGCACGGCGCCGAAATCCGAATCGAATCCAATGTCGAGCGCATCGTCACGTATGGCGATGCTGCGATCGCCGTCGCACTGGACGACGGCACCGAGATCGGCGCCCGCTCGATCGCCAGCAACGCGCATCCGCACACGACGTTTCTCGAGATGGTCGACCCGTCGGCCCTCGACGCGCAGTTCGTAGCCAAGGTGCTCGATTGGAAGACCACCGGGCCGTCCTTGAAGCTGAACCTAGCGCTGGGCGAACTTCCGAATTTCGCCGCCAGTCCGGGCATCGATCCCCAGCCGCATCACCGCGCAACGATTCACGTTGCCCCGTCGATCGACTATCTCCAGCGCGCGTTTGAAGACGGCGCGCGTGAAGGTGCGAGCGTCTCGCCGTTAATAGAGTGTTTCTTGCAGACGCCGACCGACCCGTCGCTGGCGCCGCCCGGCAAACACATTTTGTCGATTTTTGCCCAGTATTTTCCGTACGACCGCGCCGATGGTTGGACGCATGCCAAACGCGAAGAAGCCGCCGACCGGATCGTCGCGATTCTCGGCCGGCTCGCACCCAATCTGCCGAACGCGATCGAAGCGCGTCAACTCCTCGCGCCGCCCGATCTCGAAGCACGCTTCGGATTGACCGGCGGACACATCTTTCATGGAGAACTCGTGCCAGGACAAATTTACGAACATCGTTTCGCCACGCGCACGCCGGTGCGCAACCTGTATCTGTGCGGCTCGGGCGCCCACCCGGGCGGCTGCGTCAGCGGTTTCCCCGGTAAGCGCGCGGCAATTGCAATACTCGAGGATTTAGCGAAAGCAGAAAGCGGAGCGGCAGCATGATCGGCAAGAGCGAATTCGTCGACCAATCGGTCCAGCAGTACATCCTCGAAACGACCGTTCGAGAACACCCGATCTTGGCCGAGCTGCGCCGTGAAACCGACAATCTTCCCAATGCGGTGATGGAGATCGGCGCCGATCAAGGCGCGTTCATGCAACTGCTGGCCAGAGCCATCGGCGCGAAGCGCTATCTCGAAATCGGCGTCTTTACGGGCTACAGTTCGTTGGCCGTCGCGTTGGCGTTACCCGACGACGGTCGCGTGGTCGCGTGCGACGTCAGCGAGGAGTACACCGCGGTCGCGCGCCGCTATTGGCAGAAGGCCGGCGTCGCCGAAAAAATCGACTTGCATATCGGGCCGGCGCTCGAGACGCTGCGCGAGCTGTTAGCCGATGGTGTCGAGCCATTCGACATGGCTTTCATCGATGCGGATAAAGTCAGCACCGACGCCTACTACGAATTGGCGTTGGAAGCGCTGCGCCCCGGCGGTTTGATTCTGGTCGACAACGCGCTGCAAAGCGGCGAGGTCGCCGATCCCTCCAAAAACGGGACGGGGACGGTAGCGATGCGCGCGCTCAACGCCAAGGCGGCGGTCGACCGGCGGGTCGACGTGTCGCTGATCACCCTCTGCGACGGCGTGCTCATCGCGCGCAAGCACTAATCGCGCGGATGCGCATCAACTGCGTCGGCGGCGGCCCCGCCGGTCTGTACTTTTCGATTCTGGCTAAACGCCGGTTTCCGGATTGGGACATCCGCGTCATCGAACGCAACCGCCCGCTCGACACGTTCGGCTGGGGCGTCGTGTTTTCGGACGCGACGCTCGGTAATCTGCGCGACGCAGACGAGCCGACGCATCGCGCCATCACCGAAGCCTTCGCGCACTGGGACGACATCGACGTTCACTTCGCCGGACGAACGATCACGTCGGGCGGCCACGGATTCTGTGGAATCTCGCGTAAAGAGCTGCTCGGGATTTTACAGCGGCGCGCGGCCGAAGTCGGGGTCGACTTGCACTTCGAGACCGACGTCGCCGACGTCTCGGCGTATCGCGACTGCGACCTGCTGATCGCCGCCGACGGCATCAACAGCCGCGTCCGCAACACCTACGCATCGACCTTCCAGCCGAATCTCGATACGCGATTGTGCCGCTTCGTTTGGCTCGGCACGACCTTGCCGCTCGACGCGTTTACGTTTATTTTCGAAAAGACCGAGCACGGCTGGTTTACCGTTCACGCCTACCGCTTCGACCGCGACCTCAGCACGTTCATCGTCGAATGTCGCGAGGAAACGTGGCTGGCGCACGGCCTCGACAAATGTGATTCCACCGCCACCGTCGCGTTCTGCGAAAAACTGTTCGCGCCGTATCTGCACGGCCACAAGCTGATGACCAACAGCGCGCATCTGCGCGGACGCGATTGGCTCAACTTCACACGCGTGGGAAACGAACGCTGGACGCACGAGAACGTCGTACTGATGGGCGACGCCGCCCACACCGCACATTTTTCGGTCGGATCCGGCACCAAACTCGCCATGGAAGACGCGATCGGCCTCGCCGATGCGCTTCAGGCGTCGAACGGCCGTCTCGAAGAAGCGCTGCGCGCCTACGAAGACGTTCGTAAGCTCGAAGTTCTGAAATTGCAAAACGCGGCGCGTAACTCGACCGAGTGGTTCGAAAACGTCGCGCGCTATGCTGCTTTGCCGCCCGAGCAATTCGCCTATAGCCTGCTGACGCGCAGCCAACGAATCGGTCACGAAAACCTGCGCCTGCGCGATACAACCTATGTCGAGGGTGTCGAGCGTTGGTTCGCAGGCGGAGCCTCCATACCGCCGATGTTCGCGCCGCTGCTCTTGCGTGGGCTCGCACTACGCAACCGCGTTGTCGTTTCACCGATGGATATGTACAGCGCGGTCGACGGTATGCCCAACGAATTTCACGTGGTACATTTGGGCTCGCGCGCGTTGGGTGGCGCGGGTCTCGTATTTACGGAAATGACCTGCGTCACGCGCGATGGGCGCATCTCGCCCGGCTGCACCGGTATGTATCTCGAAGAACACGTCGGCGCATGGAAGCGGATCGTGGATTTCGTGCATCACTTTTCGAACGCGAAGATCTGCATGCAGTTAGGGCATTCGGGGCCGAAAGGCTCGACCAAACTGATGTGGGATGGCATGGATCAGCCGCTCGCAGACGATGAGAACTGGCCGCTCGTCGCGCCGTCGGCGATTCCGTATGCGCCGGTCAATCAGGTGCCGCGCGAACTGACGCACGCCGAGATGGATGAGATTCGTGACGCATTCGTGCGAGCTGCCGAAATGGCCGAGCGTGCCGGGTTCGACATGATCGAGCTGCATTGCGCGCACGGCTATCTGCTCTCGTCGTTTATCACGCCGTTGCGCAATCAACGAACCGACGAATACGGCGGCTCGCTCGAGAATCGTTTGCGCTATCCGCTCGAAGTGTTCGCCGCCGTGCGTGCGGCGTGGCCGTTAGAGAAACCGATCTCGGTGCGTATTTCGGCGACCGATTGGGTTACCGGGGGAATTTCGGGGGAGGACTCGGTAGAAATCGCACGCGCGTTCAAACAAGCCGGCGCCGATCTCATCGACGTTTCGACCGGGCAGACGTCGCCGGATGCCAAGCCCGTGTACGGACGCATGTTCCAGACGCCCTACGCCGATCGCATTCGCAACGAGATCGGCATCGCGACGATGGCCGTCGGTAACGTCACCGAACCGGATCAGGTCAACGCAATCTTAGCCGCCGGACGGGCCGATTTGGTCGCGCTCGGACGCCCGCATCTGGCCGATCCCTTCTGGACGTTGCACGCCGCCGCGCAACTCGGATATTCCGAGGCCGATTGGCCGGTGCAGTACGTTCCCGGAAAGCAGCAACTGGAACGGCTGATCGAACGCGCGGCCGAACAGGCCGCCGCCAATGCCGTCTGATACGCGAACGCTCGCCGGCCGTCACGCGATCGTCACGGGTGGTGCGCGCGGCATCGGCGCGGGCATCGTTGCTGCATTGCGCGCGCATGGCGCGCACGTCAGCATCGTGTCGCGTACCCCACCCAACGGCGACACTATCGATTGGCACGAAGCCGACGTTACCGACGCCGGCGGCATCGAAGATGCGTTACATCGTTGTCGCGAGCGCTACGGTCCGGTCGCAATCCTCGTGAACAACGCGGGCGTCGCGGAGTCGGCCTCGCTGGCGCGCACCGGCGACGATTTGTGGCGTCGGTCGATCGCGGTTAATCTGGATGGAACGTTTTACTGTTCGCGCGCGGTCGCACCGCAAATGGTCGCGGCGGGTTGGGGCCGGATCGTGAACGTCGCTAGCACCGCCGGCTTGCAAGGTTCGGCGTACTTGGCCGCCTACTGCGCGAGTAAGCACGGCGTGATCGGACTGACGCGCGCAATTGCCGCCGAGTACGCCGGCACAGGCGTCACGTGCAACGCGATTTGTCCCGGCTACACCGACACCGACATGCTCGGCCGCGCCGTCGATAACGTCGTACGCTATACCGGCGCGTCGGTCGCAGACGCGCGCGAGCGGCTGGCTCGCGATAATCCCGAGGGGCGTATCGCGTCCGTCGAAGAGGTGGCCTCCGCGGTACTAGGGCTGATCGACGGCGATCGCACCGGCGTCGCCCTCGTCGTTCCGGGTTCCACAAAGGCGTAATTAGCCTAAAGGGTCCGATATCGTGCGGGCGCCAGTGGGACTATTTTCCGATACCTGTCGTGACGAAACGCCGCCGACGGGCCCGCTTGCATCGTGCTAGCATCGATCGAAGCCACGCTACGATCGGGGAATACTATGAAGGCCGCTCGACCAACGAATGTCGCGCTCTGTATGAGCGCGGTTGCAATACTCTTGTCCGGTTGCGCACAGTCCGCGCAGACGATCGGCGTTCCGGCGACGGGATTGCCGTCCGCGCAGGCAGACGCGACGGGCCGGCCTCTCCGCGATCTGCATAATTTTAGCGGCGGTACTGACGGCAGTGTGGCCACGTCGGGGGTTATACAACAGTCCGGCAAGTTGTACGGCGTTGCATCGCAAGGCGGGAGCGGTTCGTCGGGAGTCGTTTACGAATCGGCGACGGACGGCAAGTTGCGCGTTCTATATGCGTTTCCCGCAAATGGTGCCGCTGCGTTTCCCGACGGCGGCCTGCTCGCGCGGCACGGCAAACTGTACGGCACGACCGGCTATTTGAACGGTTCTGTGTATTCGGTTACGCCCGACGGTGCGTTCGCAATCGTGCATCAGTTCGGAGGCGCGGATGGTGCGACGCCTCAGGGTGGTCTCATCGACGTTCACGGGACGATCTACGGAACGACGACATCCGGCGGCGCACGTGGCGACGGGGTGGTGTTTGCGATCGACCCATCCGGCACAGAACGAACGGTCTATGACTTCGGAGCGACCGCCAACGATGCTTCGTCTCCGGCATCGCGTCTTACATGGTGGAACGGAAAGCTGTACGGAACGACCACGTCCGGTGGCGCATATGGCGGGGGCACGGTGTATTCCCTGACGCTCACCGGAAGCGAAGCGCTTTTGTACAGTTTCGGAAACGGAACGGACGGTAACGATCCTTTCTGTTCTGGGGTGACGCCGTTCCGCGGCAAGCTGTATGGGACGACGAGGCAGGGCGGAACGCACGGCAAGGGCGTCGTGTTCGCAATCTCCCCATCCGGTAGTGGCGGCACGATCTATAATTTCGGCCAGCACAGCGATGATGGTGCAGCTCCCATGAGTGGAGTGATCGTGTACCATGGAGCGTTGTACGGACCGGCCTACCAGGGCGGACGAAACAACGAGGGAGCGATCTTTCGGATCGCAGCGTCGGGTGCGGAAAAGACGCTGTACAGCTTCCGAGGCATCAGCGACGGTAGCG
>JBDTKL010000239.1:0-14792 GCA_039935355.1 Candidatus Tumulicola sp. | reverse complement strand
TGCGTCGAGCGTTACGCCGACGCGTTTGCCGATTCGGAAATCATCTTCGTTTTGTACGGTCTTGCCGACCCGGCGTCGGATATTATCGAACGCGTCAGCGCCACTAAGGGCAACGTCGTCGGCATACGCGTCCCGGATGGAGTCGGCAGAGGCGGTGCCGTGCGCGCGGGCATCCTCGTCGCCCACGCAGACATCGTGGGATATGTTGACGCGGCCGGATCGACGCCCCCCAGCGAGATGCGGCGCCTATGCGAGTCGATGGGAGACAACGACGGCGTTATCGGGTCGCGCTGGCTGCTCGCATCGAAGGTTTCCGGTAGCCGCCCGCTGCGGCTGAAAATCGCGAGCCGCAGCTACAATCAGCTTGTTTGCCTGCTCTTCGGGCTACACTATTCCGACACGAAATGCGATGCCAAGGTTTTTCGGCGCACGGCGCTCGATCGCGTTATGCGCGTCGTCGAGACATCGAACCTCGCGTTCGATGCAGACATCTTGTACGCGATGAAGCGTCTGGATATGCGCGTGCGCGAAGAACCGATCTCATGGACCGAGGCACCGGATTCGCGCCTAAAACTGCTGCCCGCATCGCTGCGTACGTTTGCAGCAGTCGTACGCCTTCGTCTGCATCATTCGTTTTTGTCGGGCATCGTGCCGTTGTACGACCGTGTCTTTCCAACCAACCCGGTTCGGTTACGCGACAATTTGCGGATCTTGGTGATCAACTGGCGCGACCCCAAACACCCGCAGGCCGGCGGCGCTGAAAACTATCTCCTCGAACAAGCCCGGCTTTGGACGCAGTGGGGCCATCACGTGGAGTGGATCAGCGCAGGATTTCCGGGCGGATCTTCCCGCGACTCCATCGATTCGATCCCCATACGACGCGTCGGGAATTTCATGACGGTGTACGTGAGCGTGCCCTTCGTGTACTTGAAAGAGTTTCGCCATCGGTTCGACGTCATCGTCGACTCGTTCAACGGACTGCCGTTTTTTTCGCCATTGTTTTCGATGAAGCCGAAGGTCTGCATCCTCTACCACGTTCACCGCGAGCTTTTCAAGAAGCACTTAGGGGGATGGTTGGGTAACGCACTCGCGTGGTGTGAGGAAACGTTCGTTCCGATGATCTACCGCAAAGTGCATTTCGTCACGATTTCGCAGGACACGCGCCGCGAAATGCTCGCGGTTGGGATCGGCGATTCGAGCGCAGGACTCGTGCGCTGCGGAGTCGGCGCCGAACTCGGGCCGGGCAAGAAAGCCGACGTTCCGACCGTCTTGTACCTCGGAAGACTCAAAGCGTATAAACGGGTCGACGAGCTCATCGAGATTTTTGCCGACGTCCGAAGCGCGATGCCCTCGGCGGTGCTTCGCATCGCCGGCACGGGCGACGCCCTGCCGACTTTGCGCGCGCTGGTCGAGCGTCGAGGGCTCGGCGACTCGGTTATCTTCGAAGGATTCGTAGATGACGCACGCAAGCTCGAGCTGCTGCAAAGCGCGTGGGTGATGGCCAGTCTTTCCGAGATCGAGGGATGGGGCATCAGCGTGATCGAGGCTAACGCGTGCGGAACGCCGGCGGTCGTGCACGACGTTCCAGGATTACGTGAAGCGATCGTCCACGGCCAAAGCGGTCTGATCGTTCCAGACGGCCAGGACGTCGGAGCGGCGATTCTGCGGATATTGCGCGATGCACCGTTGCGCGCGGCGCTCGAGCGCGGGTCGGTAGCGCGCGCAAAGACCTTTTCATGGGAGATCGCCGCGCGAGAGATGCTGTACGAGATGATGCGCGCGATATCGGGCCTTGAAGTTCGCGGCGTGGACTTGGACCGGAGGTGGACGTTCTTTGGCGCCGTCGGAGGCCGCAACTCGTCGAGCCTCCTCGATACGTACTCGCTGCGACAGTGAGCGACGAGCGGAAGCGCTGATAACCTCCCGCATCGCGGCCGGGAAGGAAGCCTAGCACTCGGCGCAAAGCACCAATGACCCTATGTCCCAAGATCTTAAGCGCCGATTATCCGGCTGGAACGTCGCATTGGTCGTCTATGCAATTGCGGCTTTCGTCGGTCTCGCAGGTTTGCTATTGCAGCCCGGTACCGTGGGGCATCATTGGGATTGGCTCATTCCGTCCGATCCCATCGAATTGCGTCACTTCGCTCGAACGTCGGCTTCCGCGTGGCAAGACTTTGCCTTCGGATCGTACGTAACGTATCGCTACGGAACGACCTTAACGAGTTTTCTATTAGGAGCGCCGGGCTTTATCGGACTAGGCGGATCCTTCGTCACCAAAGCGTTGCTCGTCTTTAGCGTCTTCACTTGTGGTGCCGGCATGCGGTTCTTGCTGCTGACGCTCGTACGGACCGAGCCGGACGAACGCGACGGACTCTATGCGACGTTATGCGGATTACTCTATGCGCTCGCGCCGTTTGCCTACAATCAAATGATCGCCGGTGACCAAAGTGCGCTGATCTCAAACGCGCTCAGCCCGATCGCGATCGCACTTGCCATCCGCGCCATGTCCGCTCAGGGCAGGATGTGGTGGGCATTCGCGATCGGCTCGGCACTGCTGCTCATGCTCGTCGTTGCATCGGCTCAAGTTTTCTTGTTCACCGCCGCGATCATGTGGATCGTTTGCCTCGTGCTGTGTAGGTCGTGGCGTTCGGTTCTACGATTAGGCGCCGTGACGGCCGGCACGATCGCGCTCTGTTCTTTTTGGATTCTCCCGGCGTTTCTGGGCGGCGGCGCGGTGCACACCGTCCTGCAAACGGCTTCGCCGGACCGTGCGTTTGCAACGTACGAACAGTTTACCAATCCGATTTTGACGCTAACGACAATTGGTTTCCCGGGCGATTTTTATCTGCGTGCATTGGGGTCTTCCGGCGGCGCGAGCCTTGGCGCCATTGCGTTTTTTGCAGCCTATGCGGTTCTGGGAGTGCTTTGGATCGCGGCGTTGATCGCGCGCCGCTCCACGTTGTTGATCGTACTGAGCGCGATATTTGTATTCGCGGCATGCCTGCCGCTAGGCGGCAATCCAATCATCGGACCGGTCATTCTGACGGTCTTCAAAGCGCTGCTGCCGTATAGTCTTATCCTCCGAACGCCGCAGCATATCATGTTCGTCGTTACGCTGATCTTTCCGATTTTAGCATTTCTTTCGGTACGCGTTATTCCCGCGAAATATTTTGTCGGATCGCTCGCGGGCGGTGCCTTGGTCGTGCTGGCCTACAGTCAAGGATTTCTGTTACACAGCGATTTTTTCGGCCTGCTCGGGCCTTTTCCTGAGACCTTGGGCGAGGCCGATGTCGCACAAATTGATTCCAGAACGTGGGATCCGCAGTACCGAACGCTGTTCGTTCCAAACGATGGCAGCTTTTATTTTCACCAGGCGATTTTTGATTACTACTTCGAAAGCGGCGACGAGAGCCAGGTCCGATTTCTCCCTAGCATGACGATGGCCGCCGGATCGAAGTGGACGCCGTACGACGGCGCTCAGGCCGAGCTCAAAGCCCTCGACGAACTCGTTCCCGACGGGGCCGATCCATCGATGCAACATCTGTTACTGCAGATGGCGGGGATCAAGCACATCGTCGTCCATCAGATCGGCGTACCCGGCGCCGGCGTACGACTCGCCGGCAACAACTCGAGACAGTACCTCGAAGCTGCACTGCAGCGAAGCGGCGTGGCATCGCTCGAGCAATCCTTGGGCGATCGCACGCTCTGGAGTTTCGCCGACCCCGTGACGCGGGCGTACGCGCCCGACTGCGTTTTCGGCGTACCGCCCCAAGCGGGTCCATACGACATACTGGCGCTGGCGCACGCCGCCGCGCCTTGCGAACGGCCGGCTACGATTCCCGCCGATAGTACCCAGCGTTCGCTGGAGGTCTACCCGTCGTCGATGTTCCGTACGAACCCAGCGCCCGGTATCCCGTTAAGCGATCTGAAATCGAACGTCCAGTTTGTCTCGGCTTCACGTCAAGGCTTCGTCACAACCGTGCCGAGTGGCGTTAACGACGTAGAAACCGTGAAGCTTTCGCAGATGCCCGCAAAGGCGACCGGCATATCGATGCGCATGTATTCGAGCGGTCCGCGCCGCGTGTGGGTGCAGCTCTTTGCCCCCGACGACAGCAACTACTACCAAGCTATGGTCGATTTCAGCGGCAAAGTGCAGGACGTCGTACTCAATTTCTCCATATTCGGGCAGGTCGGTTACCCGCAACGCAGCGCGATACGTGTCGCTCGTTTTGTGTCCCGCAACGATCAGCCGCGTGACGAGCAGATGTATCTGGGATCGGTCCGCTGGGTAACCCGCCCATCGCATTCCAGGAACGCCAGCTATCTGGCGCTCGCAACGAATCGCTGGGACCAATACTATTTCGGCAGCGATCGGCCGCATGTATTGTTTGAAGCATTGCCCGGGATGGCCCCGGTATACGCCGCCATCAGCGTAGCGCGTACGGGCAACTACGCCATTTTCGCTCACGTCCAAGAGTATAAGCGCCCATTGTCGCTGCAAGTTTCTGTCGAAGGAAAGTGGAGCCCGTGCTCTCCCAGCCGTTCGGTTGCCGACGTGTCGGAGCGTTTGATTAGTCTCACGCAGACACGCTTGACTGCCGGAACGCACACGATCGGTATGCGTTACTGCAGCATCCCCCCGCAACCTCGTACGCAAGATGTCGGGGTGCAATCGTTGATTGTCGCCGCCGCCGGCTTGGCTCCGCCCGCGCAATGGTCGACGGGCAGCGTCGACACCGACGTTATTGATCAACGGGGCGGAGCCATCGTCCTGCAGACCAGCTCTCACCTGGTGGTATTGACGGATGCGTTCGACGATCGTTGGACGGCCGAACAGAACGGCGCACCTCTGGCGCACATCATGGTCAACGGCTACGCCAACGGCTGGCTCGTGCCCGATCCAGGGGCTGGCGGCGTCGTAGTAACCTTTGCGCCGCAGCGGTTTTTTACGCTCGGTATGAACGTTACGTTCATCCTGATATTTCTTGGTCTCGGCGCAATCGTGATCATTCTCATCACACGCAGGCAGACGGCCGTCGCAACCCCCTAACGATCTTTTTTTGGAGGTATTGCATGCTATCTACACACCGGTTGGCTCTCTTCGTTAGCGCGTGTAGTGCGGTTGGGGTACTCGCAGCCTGCGCGCCACAAACACAAGGCTCGCTGCCCGTAACGAGCTCGATTCAGCAACCCGCGACGCCGGAGGCAAAGACATCGCCCCCGTCATGCAAAGGGCAACAGACAACGAAACAGTACGCGACGGTTGAAGAACAACTGCAAGCGGCGGGCGGCAGAGCTTGCGTTCCGGCCTTCGGCGGGTTCGGTGGGAAGATCGCTTACCCGAACCTCAATCCGTCAATCGACGTGACGATTACAAATAGTACGACCAACTATAACAATATGCCGGAGCTGGGCAGCGGAACGCCGATCCTGTACATTCAGCTCAGCATCTCAGGCGCAACGTCGTTCGGGCAGACACTACCGGCGGGCGGCGCGCTTGTCGGCGCCGGCATCGTCCCAGCGCAAATCTATACGGCGTTCGGCCAGGCGTCCGCCTTCGGTTTCAAGCAGAACCTGACTCCCTGCTATTCGCGCGCTAAGAAGAGTACGTACGGCGGCAAACTCGGCGGCTTTGGAAAACTGCTCGAAGGGCAGAGCGCTCCCAGTGCCGCCACCGCGGTCGTGGAAATCTATCCGGGAAAGCAAGCCTCACTGAAGTGCTAATGCGCGAGCATTACGCACCCGAATAGAGCGGAGCGCGCGTTCCGTCGGACCAGTGCGAGACGGGAATGAAAAAGCACGTCCACGGTTCCGGCATCGTATCGCGTGCGTCGAAGACGACGGGGGAGAGAAGGCGATCGGCTCCCCAACTCGCTCCGGCATTCGCGCTGTCGGCCACGGACGAAAAAATCATTACGTGCGAATACCAAGCCTTTGCATCGTCGTTTAAGTATTGCGATTTGGACATCATGTATGCCATCGAGCCGGGAGCCGGCACCGGTAACCTGTGCTCGGCGATGTCCGCTACGATGCGAGCTTGGATTTGCGATTTGCTCGCGCCCGCTAACGCCATCTTCGTTCGCTCGAACGTGTACGCGAGCACCGTGCGCGCTGCGGCGGCGTTGTAACAAGTGGGCGCGCGCATCGCGGTACTCCAAAAGTTTGGGACTCCGAACGGCTGCATCCACCCTCGCTCGACGATACAGACGAAGCCGTTTCGGCCCTTCTGCGCGACGGCGTAACCGTGCGGTCCCAGAACCATGATGGTCGCGTGCTGCGAGATCGACACCGGCGCGGCGCTTCGCGCGAGCGCCACCTCAGCTTGCGCGTTCACGAGATAATGCGAGAGCGGGGCCATCGTATCGTTGCCGGCGCTCGCGGCAAGCGTAAGAACGCCACAGAAGAGAGCGCAAACTCGAATAAGGGTCGTCATCTTCAAGCCTCCCCAGTTTCCTGTGCTCTGCTAACGTCCCAACCGGGTGTTTTGCTACGCGGTCGGTACTGGGTTTCCGATTTCGAACATGAGAAAGAGAGGCCGCCGCTTGAGCCGTACGAACAGGCCTGGGGCCTGCCATAATAGGTTTGTAGCCGGCTCTGGCTCGACTGTCCGGCGAAGAACGCACCTGCATCGGCGATCGCTTGAAGCATCTGGGTCAACGGGCGATAATAGCACGACACCTCGAACCCGAACGACGGCCAACGTTCCTTAACGAGGACGCATTCGTTCGAATCTATACCTGGCGGCGCTTCGTTCGGGTGCGTCACCGAGAAAAACCCCGAACCGCCGGGCCGTAACAGCGAGCGGCGTTACTAAGACCGCCTTTCCAATCTTCGACGTAATCGAGCACAAGGGAACAACGATTACGTCGATCGAATTACGTTCGACCAATTCGAACGGTTCGCGAACATCGTGCACGCGAATGCGAGCGCGCCCCTCGAGGGGCGACGCCGCCCGCGCCGCAGCCAACGTCCATAACATCTTTGGCCGCAAGATCGCCGACGAGATGGAGCATCGAAGGACGTTCGTACGAGGCGTTATACGGCGATCGCTCCGGATGCTCGGCGTACGCCAGAGCGCGATCGACGTACAAATGGTCGTTCAAATCAACGAGGCTTCGCGTCGGTGAATCGGGTGATGCGAAGCCGCTAACGTGCCGCCGCCTCCACCGCGGGCCGTCGCGACGATTTCGGCGACGATCGAAAGTGCGGTTTCTGCGGTCGTAACGCCGCCGAGATCGAGTCCGACTGGCCCGTAGATGCGGGCGATGGCGGCCTCATCAAAGCCTTCTTTTTGCAACGCATCGCGACGCGAACGTTGCGCGCGGCGGCTCCCCAGCAATCCGAGGTACGGAGCGCTGCTGCGCAGACCGCAACGCAACGCCGGCAAATCGATCTTCGGATCGTGCGACAGCACCACCAAGGGCGTCGTCTCATCGAGCAGTATGGGCAGGACGTCGTCCGGCCACGCGACCATGATTTCATCCACCGCCGGAAGGCGATCGCTCGTCGCAAATGCGGCTCTGGGGTCGATCGCGAGCGTCCGAAAATCGAGTCGTCGTGCAAACTCCGATAGTTCGTTGGCCAATGCCGTCGCCCCGACGACGACGATCGTCCGGCGTTTACAAACGCGTAGGTGAAATACGCCCCTACTTCCGTTTCGCACATCGGGTAGGTCGAAATCGGCGTCGACTCTGCCCTCGGCGGCGCGTTGCGCAAACGATGCAAATGCGTCATCCGGCTTCCACACGCTGATATCGAGGGAGCCGCCGCATCCGCTGCTGCCGGTCAACAGGTCGTCGCCGCTCAAGTCGATCGTTAGATCGCGTACCCTGCCGTCGACCGCGGTCGCACGAGCGGCCTCAACGATATCCGACTCATAGCACCCCGCACCGACGTTGCCGACGATGCTTCCGTCGAGGGCGATCGCCATCGACGTGCCGATTTCGGCCGCTGCGGCATCCCGCCGCCCGACCAGCGTCGCGATCGCAAAGGGAACGCGCGAACGCTGCCACGCGAGGGCACGCGCAAAGACCGCGCGCACTGCCGGAGACTACTTCTTCTCGGGCTCTTCCAACTGTCGGCCAGTCAGCAGTGGGAGCAGCGTCTCGGCTTGCGTGATGAGTTGTTCGCCGGAGATCATATCGGTCGCATCGGCATCCACGACGCCGTCGCGGAGTTGATCGATGCCTTCTTCGACTTGGGATTCGGGATCGTTGGACGGTCGTTCAGTCATGTTCGTATACTTCCCCGATTATCAAAAGGTAACGGGGCGACACGTCGCACGTGCCGCCCCGTCTGGTTTATTCCAGAATAACGGCCGGCGTTAGAACGCCTTGTAGCCGTTCGGTGAGCCCCAGCCGCCAGGGCCGGAGTAGTTGCCGTATTGGCCGGTACCTGCAGTGCACAGATAGCTTCCGTTACACGAGCCATCGCTTCCGACTAAGACAGGGTAGAGGTGCTTCTGGGCCTTTTTGGTCCACAGCTTCTTGCCGCCGTTCTGCTTCGTCGAATTTCCGGCTTCACCGAAGATCCCGCCGATCAGCGGCGCAGAAATACTCGTTCCAGCGACGGTAAACCAACCGCCTTCGCTATAGGTGTCGTACATAGCGACTTCTTGCGCCACGGCCGAAACATCGTTGGCCGTGCGGTTCGTGCAGCCAGGGTCCTTTTGCCATGTCGGTTTCGCTTCCGAGGAGCAACCGGCACCCGAGCTGCGCCAAATCGTCTCTGAGTAGCCGCGCTTTCCGCTGGCCGTCAATAGGACCGTTCCACCGACGGAAACGACCGAGTCGTAGCTCGCCGGGTAGTTGATTCCGTAGCCTGCATCGCCCGCGCTGGCGACATACGTAATGCCGGGTTGATCGAAGTCGCTGCGAACCATTGGGCCGCCATCGTAGCTATTGCTGACGACCGTAGCACCGAGTTTGACCGCTTCGGCTTCTGCCGCGCTGAGATCGCCGTTGTTGTTCGAGTTCGCCTCGACCAAGTAGATCGTGCACGCCGGGCAACCGACCGATACCATTTCGATATCGAGATCTTCTTCAAGACCCCAGCCGCTGTTGCCGGCCGGATAGTTGCTCGTCTGCCCCGTCTGGTTGTACTTCGTAAACGTCGCGGCCGGAATATTGAAGTACGAACGGTATGCAGCCAGGTCGCTCGCCGCGTTCGGATTATCATACGCATCGACGATCGCCACGATCTGACCCTTGCCGCCGGTCGGCTTCAGGTTGTACGCCTGGAGGATTTCGGGCGCGGTGATACCGGCGACATCGGGTCGGACTGCCGGTCCAACGAGAGCGTCGCACTGAGCCTGGTTGACGCGGCTGCCGCTGCATGCGGGGTGATAGCTCGACATGGGAAACATTGGCGCGCTATGCGCGCCGGCCGGCAAACTGGCGCCGGCGCCGCTTCCGGATGGCAGCGTCGAAGTTCCAGCGTTGGAGCTGCACGCCGCGATTGCGAACATAGCCGCAATTGGCATCGCCCGCTGAATGAAATGGTTCACAAGAGACCTTTCTATAGCCTTAGCAACGTATTTTTAAGGAGGGGACCCTTTCTTCTCATCGCCACGAGGGTTGACCTACTTCGGAGGGGGCGGTGAGCCGGCGTGCAGCGGGCCGTCTGTAGCCGAACGATTGATAAGTGGAAATGTGCTGATTCCAGCGGCGGTTCGTATGGTTGAAACGTCGCCGGCAAGGGCTTTGAGTGCCGCGTTATCGCTGGGACATTGGAGATCGGGTGAGGTCCAGTCTTGCCACATGATGTGCGTCGAGGACCCGAACGAAGCGCTCTTCATGCAGCCTTCTTCAGTGCTCGGAGCCGCCTTAGCGGCCTTCAGGTCGGTGAAAAACTGGCTCGCCTGCTTTGACGTGAGAACGAACGTGTGGACGCTGCTTTGTGCGACGCCCGCGCGATTTTGCATGACGGACGACGCACGGCCGCCCGATTCTACCGTTATCTTGAAGCCGAGCGTATTCGTCGATCCGGAGTTGACGATCGTCGCTTGGTCCGTGGGCGCCGGCGTCGCGGCGATAACGGCAGCCGCGGTTACGGCGCAGGCCACGCCGATTGCTGCCGCGATGTAAGCCATCGTCGATGCGCGCATCTAAAATGCTCCCAGGCCGTTCGGCGATCCGAGGCCCGTCGGCCCATCGTAGCCGACGGCGGCTTGGCAAATGTATCCGACTGACGACGCGCAGCTTCCGGTCACCGGCGCGTACAGATTATTTCCGCTCGTGATGTCGTACAAGTGCGTTTTGTTCTGCCAGACGTGCTGCGGCGCGTTAATCGACTTGCCGTTGCCGGCGCGTGCGAAAATTCCCGCGATAATCGGCGTCGATGCACTCGTTCCGCCGAACGCCGTCCATCCGCCGTATCCGCTAAAGTAGACCGCGACCGGCGTCAAAACGGACGCTTCGGCAGCAACGTCGGCTTCGGAACGGTACCTACACTGGCCGTCGGTTTCCCAAGACGGCTTCTTCACGATGGTGCTGCAGCCGCTGCCGGTACCGCCGCAGCTTCCGCTGCACTCGTTGTCGGCAAGCTCGTTCCATACGGTCTCGCTCCAGCCGCGGTTATTATCGGCGTGTTTGAGCAGCGTGCCGCCCACACACACGACCGTCGATAGCGAGCACGGTTGCTGCGGTCCGCCGCAGTCACCGAGACCGCCGCCCTCGTCGCCGGCAGCCGCGACGAACACGTGCCCCGCAGTAGAGAACGTCGGATTTGATCCCTGTCCGCCACCGCTGCACGACTTATATTCGCTTACGCCGTACGAGTTGCTAATAACGATTGCGCCGAGCTTGACGGCTTCGCCGACAGCAGCGTACAAGTTTGACGTCGAGTTGTTGTTGGCTTCGATCAATAAAAGGTGGCAGGCCGCGCACATCGCCGACGCCATGTCGAGGTCCAGCGCTTGTTCTCCCGACCAACTTACGTTCGCGGGCGGCAGTTGAGTGCCGCCGGTTTGGTTGCGAATTTTCAGACAACCGCTGTTCGTGGTGCAGGCAGATTCTTTGTAGTACGAACGGTAGGCTGCGAGATCGGCCGACGCGTTCGGATAGCCGTACGCATCCACGATCGCGATCAGCGTCGGGTGGCCGGTGGGCAACGCATAGGCTGCGATCAGATCCTTCGGCCCGTAGCCCGCATGCGTCGTGTTGGGGTTCAAGTCGTTGGCGCGCAAGTCCGAGCGTTCTAGCGCAAAACAGCGCATTTGGCCGACTCCCTGCACGGGCGGGCATACGCGATTGACCGCATTCGGCCGAAGCAGCGGGATTTCACCGTCACCGCTTGCAGCGAATCCGGCGCCGGACGCTTGTGGAACGATGCCGCCGCCGGCGACGCCGCCTTGACACGCTGCTAATGCGATTATCCCAGCCAACGCGAACATGCGAACGGGAAAGCCGTGCATCGGGACCTCCGAAGGGTTCTGCAGTATGGGTCGCTATTTCTACTAACGTGCCGAAACGAGCGAGCGTTCCGGTCTCGACCAAGTCTTGCATACCGGCGGGCGGGGCCCCTATGGAGTTTTGCCTCCGGACGCCCTGGAATCGCGTTTTACGCGTGCGCGGCGACGGCAAACGGATCGTCGAAAGTGATTTCGTTGCCTTAAGTCATCCTCTGTACCGGTCGAGCGACCCGCTGCTTTGCGAGGCCGCGGACCAGCTGCGGGCGTATTTTCGCGGCGCCATGCGGCGCTTCGATCTCCCGTTGCTGCTCGACGGAACCGCGTTACAGTGCGACGCGTGGGCCTGCGTCTCGGAACTCGAGGTCGGCGAATTCGTTTCGTATGCCGACATCGCGCGTGCGATCGCGCGACCGGCAGCGCATCGCGGCGTCGCGGCCGCGATGAGCGCTACACCGCTCGACCTTTTCATACCGGCGCATCGTGTCGTTGGAAGCGACGGGCGCGTTCGTGGCGCGCTTCCGGGTTCGATGCGCGCTACGCTCGTTGCGTTCGAACGAGCGGCCCTCGCCAAGAAACGTATTCCAGAAGTTACTGTTTTACCGCGTCGATGATCACGATGCCGCGGCCGCCGAAATCCCGGAGCAGCGATAAGGCGTTAACGGCCGCGCCGATCGGCGTGTTGGGATCGGTCGCTTCCGATATCGTAAACCCGGTCTGCCGTTTGGCTTGCTGATCGATCGGGTCGCGGAGCGATTGCGGCAGCAGTTTGAACTTCCCCACCATGCCCAGCATCGGGCCCGCTTTTGCATCGAGCGTCTCGGGATCGACGGCCAGCACGACAATTCCGTGCTGTTTTCCGTTTTCGACGCGTTCGAACACTTGGAAGTCGACGCCGAGGTCGCGCGTATGCGAGCGAACGGCCTCGACGGTGTTTCCCGCCAGCGCGTTGTGGTATCCGCCGGGAGGATGCGCGTTGAGATCGCCAAGCCAGGCTTCGAGCGTCGGCATGAAGGCTTGCGTTCCCGCCACGACGTCGTGACCGTCGTAGGTTCCGGCCCCTTGCGTGAAGATCGCGTTATCGCCGACGCCGGGACGTTTGGTAATGGTGGTATGCCATTGGCGCGCTGCCAGGATGGAGGCGCCGTCGAACATCGGAAAGTCGACCGGATCGGTGGGGGCCGGCGACGGCTGGCCCGCTCCCGATTGAGTCCCATGGTGGCCGCTCGAACATCCGGTGGCGACGGCTATCGCGAATACGATGCCGCATAAGCGCTTGGAAATCATGACCGCGGCGGCTTCGAGGAGATGCGACAGCGTACCCGTAAGGCTGGATTTTCAGCAACGGAGGTACCATGGCGATTACGTCGATCTTGCGCGCGGGCGCCGCGGCACTGTTGTTTTTGGCATGCTCGTCTCCGGCCGTCGCCCTCGCGCCGCATACGCCGGTCTTCATCGATCCTACGGCACCGGTGAACGTCGGCGCCGGTGAAGAGTTCTTCCTTGCGATGCCGTCCAATGCTACGACCGGCTACCAATGGACGCAAACGACGGCGGACGGCAACATCATCGCCTACGAGGGCAACGTCTACGAAGAGCCATTCCAGTCGCTTCCCGGCGCGGGCGGACAGCAGCTGTTCGTCTATCACGCGAATCGCAGCGGGTCGACCGTCGTGACGCTGACCTACGCGCGGTCATGGGTGAAGAACGACCCGTCGAAGCAAACCGTCACTTTCAACATTACGGTGAAATAAATGAACGATTCCGACCCTCGCGTGTCGTATGGCTCGTATCTGCAGGTCGGCCCGTTGCTGGGGCTGCAGCGGCCGCTATCGGAGCCGGCACACCATGACGAGTTGCTGTTCATCGTCATCCATCAAGTGTACGAACTCTGGTTCAAACAGATCTTACACGAGCTCGACGCTGCAATGCGATCGATCGACGCGGACGATTTGTTGCGCACCTCCAAACGCTTCCGCCGCATCGATGCGATCCAGCGGCTGTTGGAACAACAAATCGACGTGCTGGAAACGATGACCCCGCAAGAGTTCAACCAATTTCGCGATAACCTCAATCCGGCCAGCGGCTTTCAATCGGTTCAATTTCGAGAGATCGAGTTCGCGAGCGGATTGCAGCGTCCCAACATTTTGAAGCAGGTCGAACTCGATCCGCAGCAGCTGGAGCGGCTGGAGCGGCGGATGGCGGAACCAACGCTTTACGATCGCGCAAAAAGTTTGTTACAGCGCCGCGGCTTCGCCATCGATACGCACGACCATCTGCTCGAAACCTTCCATACCATTTATACGCGCGAAGACGAGTATTACGATCTGTACCTTTTTCTCGAGGAATTGATCGAGTTTGACGAGCGCCTGTTGCTGTGGCGAGGCCGCCACGTTCGAATGGTCGAGCGTATGATCGGCGCGAAGATGGGTACGGGCGGTTCGTCGGGAGCGGCCTACCTGGCTCGAACGCTCGAGACCAAACTCTTTCCAGAGCTGTGGGACGTTCGCACTACGCTCGGCAGTTCGCCGACGTACGCTTAAGGAACGCGATGACGACGACAATTACCAAAGCGCTCGAACGCGAGCATTTCCCGATCCTCGACAATTCGACGTATCTTGTCAGCCATTCAATGGGCGCTGCACCGCTGGGCGCGAAAGCGGCGCTCGAATCGTATTGGAACGAGTGGGCCGCAGAAGGCCCCGAAGCCTGGGAGAAGTGGCTTCCGCGCATCGCGGAGACCGCCGACGGAATCGGCAGGCTGATCGGTGCGCCGAACGGCAGCGTCTTTCTCGGCCCGAACGTTTCGTCGTTTCAAGCCGCGCTCGCGACCTGCATTCCGCTGCAAGGCGAACGCAACGAAGTGCTGTACGAATCGCTGCAATTTCCGTCGCTCACCTACGTATGGAGCGAGTGGAAACGGTTCGGCGCCGTCATCAAGACGGTCGACTCGTCCGACGGCCGCACCATTCCGACCGAACGCATCGTCGAAGCGATCACCGAGCGCACCGCCATCGCGGTGCTGTCGCACGCGTACTACGTTTCGGGAGCGATTGCCGACGTTCGAACAATTCAGCGCCGGTGTCGCGAAGTCGGCGCGCTCTTGTGCGTCGACGCGTATCAAACGACCGGCATCTATCCGTACGATGCCACCGAATGGGATCTCGATATCGTCACCGGCGGTTCGCATAAATGGTTGTGCGGCGGCCCCGGCTGCGGATGGCTGTACGTCAAACCCGCCCTACTCGACCGTTTTCGTCCGGCCGTGACCGGCTGGATGGCACACGCGCGTCCGTTTGCATTCGAACCCGCTCCGATCGACTACGCGCCGACCATGTACCGCTTCGGTAACGGAACGCCGACGATTCCTGGATACGTAGCCGCC
>JBDTKL010000238.1:0-6359 GCA_039935355.1 Candidatus Tumulicola sp. | reverse complement strand
GGCGCGGCCCACGACATCTGCGCGGTCTACCACTACTTGCCGATCGAAGCGGCCCGGGCGGAGGAGCGCCGGGTCCAGCACGTCGGGGCGGTTTGTGGCTGCGATCAGAATGACGCCGGCGTTCATGTCAAAGCCGTCCATCTCCACGAGCAGCTGGTTCAGCGTCTGTTCGCGCTCGTCGTGGCCGCCGCCCAAGCCGGCGCCACGCTGGCGTCCGACGGCGTCGATTTCGTCGATGAAGACGATGCACGGAGCCGATTTCTTTGCTTGGTCGAAGAGATCGCGAACGCGCGAGGCGCCGACGCCCACGAACATCTCGACAAAGTCCGAACCCGAGATCGACAGAAACGGTACGCCGGCTTCGCCCGCGATCGCGCGCGCTAGAAGCGTCTTACCGGTGCCCGGCGGACCGAGCAGCAACACGCCCTTGGGTATCCGCGCGCCGACCGCTTGATATTTTTTCGGATACTTCAAGAAGTCGACGATTTCGGCAAGCTCTTCTTTGGCTTCGTCCACGCCGGCAACATCCGCGAACGTTACCTTGGGGCGATTCTCCGACTGCATCTTGGCGCGCGACCGGCCGAACGATAACGCTTGACTACCGCCGCTTTGCGCCTGGCGCAAGATGAAGAACAACAGCGCTACCATCACGACCAACGGCGCGAGCGACATCAGGCTCGTAAACAGTCCGCCATTACTTTGCTGCTCGAAGCTGATGGCACCGCTCTTAACCTTACGATACACGTTGTCCACGAACGTCTGATCGACGTTCGGTACCGATACCGTATATTTGGCGCCGCTGGACAGATCGCCGGTCGCGGCCAAACCGACCGCGTGAAACGACTGCACTTGGCCGGCCTCGAGCTTCTGGTAGAAGGTGCCGTAATCTAATCGCGTGGCGCCTTCACTAGGCTGCACGAATTTTTCCACGATGACGAACACGGCAACGATTGCCAGGATGATCAGAATGATCGAGCGGAGATTCTTGCTCACGTGGTTGAAACCGTATACTTTCTATGAATCGTCTCGGCCCTGCCGAACGTACCGGGTGCTAAAAACCAGGCCCGATGGCCGAGTTGAGGGGACACGTTTTCTGGAACCCCTCCTACGTTACCCGCGGTTTCCGTTCGCCCACGCCTCCCGGCGCGGCTTTTACCGCGGCAATCTCGCCATCGCGCACTTCGATCTCGATGCCGGCCTTCAGAAGAAAGCGCCCGCTCGCTCTGCGCTCGAGCGCTCGAACCGCGGCCTCGACGTGCTCGAAATCGACGTCGTCCAGGCCGCATTCAGCCTGCACGAGAGCGCGAACGTGGCGGCGCAACGCGGCTCGCTTCGAGCCTACGGCCTCGTCGGCGGCGATGGCCGCGGCTCTCGACACCGCGCGGTCGAGCTGTGGGAACAGCGGGCGCAGGGCGGTCAACGCCTCGCGCACGCCGTTTCGGGCGATACTGCCGTCGGAGTTCGTCGGATCGACCGAGTACGGGGCCCCCGCATCGTGACAGAACGCACGCAGTTCGGCGGTACTGTGACCGAGGAGCGGACGCACGAGGTCGATCTCGCCCGCAAGTAAGCGGCGGGCAGGCATTCCCGCCAAACCAGCCGCACCGCTTCCTCTAAGGAGCGCCAGCAGAACGGTCTCGCTCTGATCCTCGGCATGATGGGCGGTAACGACGGCATTGGCGCCGGTGCGTCGCGCAACGTTGAGCAATGCCTCGTAGCGGGCGTCGCGCAGCTGGGCTTCGCCGGCCGCGGTTCCGTCGAGAGACGCCGTTTCGAATGGGATCCCGAGGACGGCCGACGCACTCGCGACCACGCATTCGTCTTGCAGCGACGAGCGTCTGCGAGCGTGGTCGACGTAGACCAAACGAAGACCGAGTCCGAGCGTCCGCGCCGCCGCTAACGTCCATGCTAACGCGATCGAATCGGGACCACCGCTGCAGGCGACGATCAGCCGTTCGTTCGGGCGGAGGACGCCATCGCGAACGATCGCGTCGACCAGCGCTTGCTCCGGACGCGCTCCCCTCACCGCATCTGGCGCGCGATGTCGCGTTCGACGTCGCGCTTTGCGATGTCCGCGCGCTTATCCCACAACTTTTTACCGCGGGCCAATCCAAGTTGCACCTTGGCTTTGCCGCGCGTGAAGTAGAGCCGCAGCGGAACGATCGTCAGGCCCTTTTCGCCGACGCGGCTATGAAAGTGCTCGATCTGTTCTTTGTGGAGTAACAGTTTGCGCGGCCGGTTGGCCTCGACGTTTGAGAAACTTCCCTCTTTGTAGCCGGCGATGTGCATGCCCATCAGCCACGCTTCACCCTCGCGAACTCGAGCGTACGCTTCGTTTAAACTCGCACCGCCCGCGCGAATCGATTTAATCTCGGTTCCTGTTAGCACCAGTCCGGCTTCGAGCGACTCGAGAATCTCGTATTCATGGCGAGCGCGACGATTGTCGAGCGTCGGCGTGGCGGTGTTCCGCTTCTCGGCAGTGGCTTGTCGTTGCTGCTTGGATTTCACGACAGCGGATTACGCCTGTCGTCGACGGCATCGAGCGATCCGCGCGACACGAAGCTGCCCTCGGATTGCGCCAGCACCACACCCGCTTCGAGAATCGTCGCCTCGACGCCCAGCACGTTGCGCCGATGCCACGTCACGCGTCCGCGAACGTCGACCGTGCGATCGATCGGCACGGGCCGGCGAAAGCGAACCTTGACGCTGGCCGTCACGCCTCGATGTCCGGCAAATCCGGCGGCGTGCGCCATCGCTTCGTCGAGCAGGGCCATGACTATTCCGCCGTGCGCGATATCGCGCCAGCCTTGATAGTTCGCTTCGAGACGTACCTTCGCGGCTACGTGGTCCCCGTCGGCGTCGAAATGCAGGTGCAATCCGACCGGGTTGTCCGGTCCGCACGCAAAGCAATTGCCGTCGTCGAACGGAACGTCGCTCAACGCCCCGCCTCCAACCGGTCGGCGAGATACGCGGGAAGGTTCGCTTCGCGAATTTTCGTTTGCACGTCGGCCACCGGATACGCGTAGCGAATCCATTCGACCCGCCGGGCCTCGGCGTCGAACCGCACCATCGACGGATTTGGATTCAGATCGCGCGGCTGGCCGACGCTTCCGACGTCTACGATATACCGGCAGCCTTCTTCCAGAATGAGTTCGCCGCCGTGCTGCATGTGCCGATGACCGATCGTTCCGTCCTTTTCGCGCACCCAATACTCGGCGATGTGCGTGTGGCCGACGAACACCAGCGGGGCATCGGTCCAGTCGAATGCGGCCGACGCCGTTCGTTTGTCGAGAATGTACTCGAAATAATTGACCGGCGCGCCGTGCACCAAAAGAAAATCCGGAAACCGGAGTTCGTACGGTAACGCGTCAAGCCACGACCGGCTTTCGGGCGTCAACACCGTTTGCGTCCATTCGATCGCCGCACGCGCCGCGTCGTTGAAATACTCCGTGCCGTAGTTATCGAGCGCCGCAAGATCGTGATTGCCGATGACGCCGTGCCGCACTCGCTCGCGCAATAACGTCACGCACTCGTTCGGATTTGGGCCGTATCCGACACAGTCGCCCAAACACAGTAGTTCGTCGTCTTCGCGAACGAAACTCAAGGCGCGTTCGAGCGACTCCAGATTCCCATGAACGTCGGAAACGATGGCGTGCGTCACAACTTCTCCAGCACGCCGGCTAAGGCGTCCGCGAAGGCTCCTCGCATCGGCGGCGTTCCCGCACTGACGCGCACGAAACGGTCCAGCGGCGGCCAACCCGGCTTTCGAATCCAAACTCCGCATTCGAGCAGCCGCGCGACAACGGCATTCGCGCGGTCGACCGTTTCGAGGTCGAAGCAGACGAAGTTGGTGCGCGACTCGATATACCCCAAACCGAGGCGTCGCGCCAGGTCGTAATAATCGTCGCGTGCGGCGGCGGTTTGCTCCAACACCCAGCCATGGAACGTCGCATCGAGCAGCGACGCTAGCGCTCCGATCTGCGCGTTACGGTTGACGCCGTAGTGTAGGCGGATCTTCTGAAAAATGTTCGCGTTGCGCTCGGACGCGAGCGCGTATCCGATACGTGCGCCGGCCATCCCATAGGCTTTCGAAAACGTGCGCAGACGCACGATTCGATCGTCGATCTCCGGACCTAGCAGCTCGTCCTCGTCCACGAAATCCGCATACGCTTCGTCGAGCAAAAACAGCGTTTCCGGAGGTAACGCTTCGGCGAATCGCACCATCGCTTCGCGGCCGTGAAAACGGCCTCCGGGATTATCCGGATTCGCACAATAAACCAGCGACGGCAGGAGCGTTGCTGCACGCTCTAATAGCGCGTCGAGGTCGACCGCGCCGTCGGCTCGATAATCGACGGACTCGATCGTTCCACCGTATCCCGTTACGTGATATGCGAACGTCGGATACGTGCCGCGCGTCGCGACGGCGACGCCGCCCGCACCGACGAAGGCGCGCACGGCCAGACCCATTACGTCATCGATGCCTGCGCCGAGCAGCACTTGCGAAGGACGGCAACGGTGTTTAGCGGCCAGCGCATCGCGCAGATCCAGCGACTCGGGGTCGCCGTACCAGCTGAGGCGCGGCAACTCGGCGGTCATCGCTGCGAGTGCAACGGGTGAAACTCCAAACGAGCTTTCGTTTGCACCGAGACGCACGACATCGGTGCGGCCTGTGGATCGCATCAGTTCTTCGGGACCGACGAACGGCGTCGTCGGCGGAATCGCCTCGACGGCGGCGGTAGGGCGCGGCATGGGCCGCTGGGTTTGGCGCACGTTCATGCCTCGACCTACGTTCCCCAAAACCGATGGACGACGACCTCATCGCCGGCGTCGATCGCCGGCGCATCGGCAGGCACCACGACGTATCCGTCGGCTTGCGCGGCCAGACGAACGGAAAACGAGCGTAACTCGAGCGGCCGGGCCCGAGCATCCTCGATTGCGACCGGAACGTACCACGTCCAGCCCGGCCGGCCGCGCAACGCCGCCGTTAGCGGCAGCCGCTCGACGGACTGGCGGTAGTTCGCTCCGGTCAGCTTCAAAAAAATCGACGCTGCCACGGCTTCGAGCACGATCGATGCCGACGCGGGATTTCCGGGCAGGCCGACGATCGGGGTCGAGCCGGCCGCTCCAAACAGCGCGGGCTTTCCGGGCTTGATGCGTAGTCCGTGAACGACGACGCCCGGTTCGAACTGCGCGACGGCTTCGGGCAAGCGATCGTGCGCTCCGACCGACGAGCCGCCACTGGCGACGATCGCATCGCATTCGGCCACCATCAAACGCAGCGCATCGGCCAACTCGCCCGGCGCATCGCCGACCGTCGGATAGTGTTTGGTGCGCAACCCCATGGCTTGCAGCGACGCCGCAATCGCGTAGCGATTCGAATCGCGCACTTCGCCGGCACGCGGGCGCTGCGCCACCGGCACGATTTCGTCGCCGCTCGAAACGATGCCGACGAGCGGAGTGCGATACACGGGGACGCGCTCGATGCCCAGCGATGCGAGCAAACCGATGTGCGCCGCATGCAGCGTACGACCGGGCGCTAACACCACGTCGCCGGCACGCATATCGGCGCCGCGCGGAATGACGTTTTGGCCTCGCTCGACGCGTCGCTCCACCGAAACCGTCCCGTCGCCTGCGCGCGCCTCCTCGATCGGTACGACCGCATCCGAACCGGGCGGCAACACACCGCCGGTCGGAATTCGCGCGGCCTGCGTTGCGTCGATCTCGCATGCATCGGCTTGGCCCATGCGGACGTCGCCGGCGATGTGCAGCGTGCCTGGAACGCTCGCTGCGAGGATTGCATAACCGTCCATGGCAGAGCGGGGTGCGAGCGGATAGTCCGCGTCCGCTCGAATTTCGGATGCGAGCACGCGTCCGCGTGCCGCATCGCGTGCCACCTCTTCGACCGTCGGCGCTTCGAACGGAACGCGTGCGAAATACACCGCCAGCGCCTCCGCGGGGGCGAGCAGCGACTCGGCTGCAAAACCGGTCTCCGATAGGAGAGCCTTTTGCGGCTGCATAAATGCGCGCTTCTCCATGTTAGACATCGGCGTCGTTCGGCGCGATCCGGATCGCGTGAGGCGCTCCGCCGTTCGTCGCGGGCTCGATCCGTCGTTCGTCGACGACATTCTGCGCTACGACGAAGAGTACCGCTCCGCTTTGTCGGCCGCAGAAACCGCAAAAGCCGAAAAGAATCGCATTTCGGCCGAGATCGGACGCGCCGCCGACAAAGCGTCTGCGGCAGCCGCTCGCCGCGACGAATTGGCCGCCCTCACGCAAACGATCGCATCGTCGGAAGAGAGCGCGCGCGCGCTCGCACCGGATCGCGACGATTCGCCCTTGCGTACGCTGCTCTCCAGCTC
>JBDTKL010000237.1:0-5046 GCA_039935355.1 Candidatus Tumulicola sp. | reverse complement strand
AAATCACCAAAGCGATGAAGCAAGTCGCGGCGGCGCGTATTCGCCGTGCCGAGGCGGCGCGACGCGAAGCGCGTCCGTATTCGGACACGTTGAGCGACATGTTGCGCGATCTGATGCGCGCGGTAGGCAACGTCGATCATCCGTTCATGAAGCCCGGAAAGACCGGCGCTCCTTCGGGCGTGATCCTGATGACGGCCGACAAAGGTTTGGCCGGTGCGTTCAACTCGAATACCGTGCGGGCCGCCGAGGCGTTCGCGCTCGCCCATCCAAACATCGCGTATTACACGGTCGGAAATAAAGCACGCAACGCGGTACGCCGCTTTGGCGCCGGCGATCGTCCGGCGTGGCAGTTGGCCGGGTCGAAACTCGAAACGGCGCGCGAGGTCGGCGCCAGGGTGTCGGACGATTTCGTCCGCGGGGATATCTCCGAAATCGTCTTGATCTCTTCAAAAATGATCTCGATGATGTCGCAACGTCCGCAGACGCGCCGGCTCGTTCCGATCGAGCGCCCGCCGGATGAGGGCTCCAATGGGAAAGCGCCGCAGGGAGCCGTCGAGTTCGCACCATCACCCGAGTTCGTTTTATCGTTGCTGCTGCCGAAGTATCTCGAGTTTACGATCTATTCGTCGATGCTCGAGACCGACGCGGGATTTTTTGCGGCGCAGTTAGTCGCGATGAGCAACGCGACCGACAACGCGTCGAAATTAATCGACGAGCTGACGATTCAAATGAACAACGCCCGTCAAGCCGCCATTACGAAAGAACTGCTCGAAATCGTCGCCGGCGCCGAAGCGCTAGGCGTGCAATAGACCTCGCATAGGGAAGGATCGAAGATTCCATGACAGCCTCCAGCGGAAAAGTCGTTCAAGTACTCGGTAACGTCGTCGACGTCGAGTTCTCGGTCGACACGTTGCCGAAGATCAACGACGCGCTCACGGTTCGCGTCAACGATGACGCCGGTGCGCCGCGTAACGGCGCTGGGAGCGACGGAACCGAACTCGGCGGTTCTGCGATGGCCGCGCGCGACCTGACGCTGGAAGTACAGGACGAGCTCGGTAACAATCAAGTGCGTTGTCTGGCGATGGGCTCGACCGACGGTTTGGTTCGCGGCGCCGCCGTCGTAAGTAGTGGCTCGCCGATTTTGGTACCGGTGGGCGAAGGCACCCTCGGACGCATTTTCAACGTTCTCGGCAAGACGATCGACGGCGACGCGCCGATACAAGCGGCGGCGTACTGGCCGATTCATCGGCCGGCTCCCGAGTTCAAGCATCAAGATCCGACCCCGCGTATTTTCGAAACCGGCATTAAAGTCGTCGATTTGATGGCGCCGTATACGCGCGGCGGTAAAGTCGGACTGTTCGGCGGTGCGGGCGTCGGCAAGACGGTTCTGATTCAAGAGTTGATCCGCAACATCGCGAACGAGCACAAAGGCTTCTCGGTATTCACCGGCGTTGGCGAACGCACGCGCGAAGGCAACGATCTCTGGACCGAAATGAAAGAGTCGGGCGTGCTCGCGCAAACGACGCTCGTGTTCGGTCAGATGGACGAGCCGCCGGGCGTTCGTTTCCGCGTCGCACAAACCGGCGTTACGATGGCCGAATATTTCCGCGACGAGCTGGGCGCCGACGTGTTGCTGTTCATGGACAACATCTTCCGTTATTTACAGGCCGGTTCGGAAGTATCGGCACTGATGGGACGCATGCCGTCGGCGGTTGGTTATCAGCCGACGCTCGGCACCGACATGGGCGTGCTCGAAGAGCGCATCACATCGACGCGCAAAGGTTCGATTACGTCGGTTCAAGCGGTTTACGTACCGGCCGACGATTACACCGATCCGGCCGTGGCCGTCACGTTCGCACATCTCGACGCAACCACGGCGTTGTCGCGACCGATTTCCGAGCTCGGAATCTATCCGGCCGTCGACCCGCTGGCCTCGACGTCGCGCATCCTCGACCCGCAGATCATCGGTGAAGAACATTACGGCGTCGCACGCGGCGTGCAAGAAGTATTGCAGCGCTACAAAGACTTGCAAGACATTATCGCGATTCTGGGCGTCGAAGAGTTGGCCGAAGAAGATAAGGTGATCGTCGGGCGCGCTCGCCGGATCCAGCGCTTCTTCTCGCAGCCGTTCTTCGTGGCCGAGCAGTTCACCGGACGCGGGGGCAAATACGTCAAGCTGTCCGACACGATCGCGTCGTTCAAGGAAATCCTCGACGGCAAGGTCGACAATCTGCCGGAATCGGCGTTCTTCTACGCCGGCACGATCGACGACGTAAAGGCCGCGGCCGAGAAGATGGGAGCCACAGCCTAACCACATGGCCTCGAGCATTCCGTTCAAACTGATCACCCCTCGGCGGGTCGTCTTCGAGGGCGACGCGTCGTTGGTGATCGCCGTGACCACCGAAGGCGAGGAGGGCATTCTGCCCTCGCACGCGCCGTTTCTGGCCGCTCTAAAGCCGGGGATCTTGCGGGCCAACGTCGCTGGCGACGGCGGCGAGACGCGTTTGGAAGTGGCCACCGGGGAGGGCTTTATGCAAGCGCTGCCCGACCGGCTGACGGTTTTGGTGGACGAAGCCTTGCATTTTGACGATATCGACGTCGCGCAGGCCCGCGAGGAGCTCGCTTCTGCCACCGAGCGCCAGCGCTCCACAGGCGGCGATCGAGCGGCATTCGCTCGCGAGCAATCCGCTATCGACTTCGCCAACGCGAAGCTTCGGCTGACAGGCCACCATTAGCCCGGAGGGGCCCCGCACAATGTTACCGGGCGCCCATCATCGAATCTCGACGCAATAATCATGCTCGATCGGTTAGAAACGTCGCTGCGCGTTCGCGGCGGCGCGCGGCTCGAAGGCTCGGTTGCCACACACGGCGCGAAAAACGCCGCGCTGCCGATCATGGCTGCGGCATTGCTTGCGCGCGGCACGGTGACGCTGCATAAGATTCCGCGCATTACCGACGTATCGGTCATGTGGTCGCTGCTCGAAGCGCTCGGCGCGCGTCTCCGCTACGAAAGCGCCGACACGGTCACCATCGACGCCAGCAATGTCGCATCCTATCGAGCGCCCTACGCGCTGGTGCGTAAGTTGGCGGCGTCGTTCGACATCGTCGGGCCGCTGCTCGGACGGTTCGGTCGCGCCGAGGTTCCGCTTCCCGGCGGTTGTGTCTTAGGCACGCGCGCTACCGATATGCACGAGCGTGCGTTCGTCGCGCTGGGCTGCGAAGTGCGCAACGCGCACGGCTATCTGATCGCCGAGTCCAAGCACCGCCGGTTGCAGGGAGCGGCTATCGAATTCCGCTTGCCAAGCGTCGGCGCAACCAAAAATGCGATGCTCGCGGCGGTGACTGCCGACGGTACGACGACGCTGCGGAACGTCGCGATGGAACCCGAAGTCGTCGATCTCGCGAACTTCTTGGTCGCAATGGGTGCAAAGGTGCTCGGTCAAGGTACCGACACGATCGTGATCGATGGGGTCGAAGAACTGCACGGCACCGAATACGAAATCATACCGGATCGCATCGTTACCGGCACGTTACTGCTCGCCGGTGCGATTACGCGCGGCGACGTGACCGTACGCGAATGCAATCCCGAGCATTTGCGCAGCACGCTCGACAAGTTCGTCGAGTGCGGCGTGGCTACGACAACCGGTGCCGATTGGATTCGCGTCAATGCCGAAGGGATTACCGGCGGCACCGATATTTTGACGGCGCCGTATCCCGGATTTCCAACCGACCTGCAACCGCAAATGGTCGGTTTTTTAGCGACCTGTCCGGGTACGAGTGTGGTCGAGGAATCGATCTTCAACGCGCGGTTTTCATACGTCAACGAGCTGGCCCGCATGGGCGCCGATATCAAAGTGACGATGGAAAGCAACGCCGCGGTGATCAAGGGCGTCGACCGGTTGTCGGGCGCGCCCGTCGAAGCGCCCGACATCCGCGCCGGTGCCGGTCTCGTGGTTGCCGGTCTAGCGGCAGCCGGCGAAACCGAGATCATCGGTTTGGAATATATCGACCGCGGTTACGAGCGCTTGGAAGAGATGCTCTCGGAACTGGGCGGTCAAGTACAACGCAGCAGCGGCGTTCGTCCGCTGGTCGAACCTAATGGATTTTTCGAAACGCGCGAATATCCGCGCGTTTCCGCAGCAGGGTAGGAGTAGGCATTGGAAATCGGCATCGACCTCGGTACGGCTAACGTTCTGGTGAACGTTCGCGGCAGAGGTATCGTGCTGCGCGAACCTTCGGTGGTCGCAAAAGACATGAGAACCGGCCGCGTTCTCGCGGTCGGCGAAGAAGCGCGCTTGATGCTGGGGAAAACGCCGGCGCATATTACCGCAATCCGTCCGTTACGCGACGGCGTCATCGCCGATTTCGAAGTGACTGAAGCGATGCTTTCCTATTTTATCAAAAAAGTGATGAAAGACCGCTCGTGGTGGGAGTCGCTGTTTCAGCCGAAACCGCACGTGACGATTTGCGTTCCAGCCGAGATTACGAGCGTTGAAGAACGCGCGGTGAAAGACGCTGCGAAGTTGGCCGGTGCGCGGGACGTCGAAATCGTGGAAGAACCGATGGCGGCGGCGGTCGGCGCCGGGTTGCCCATCGACGGTCCCTCGGGAAGCATGGTGGTCGACATCGGCGGCGGCACGACCGATGTCGCGGTGATTTCGCTCGGCGGCATCGTCGTTTCACAATCGATCCGCGTCGCCGGCAACAAGCTGGACGAGGCGATCGCTCGCTACATCCGTCGAGTGTACAACCTGATGATCGGCGAACGCACGGCCGAGGAGATCAAGATCAAGCTGGGCTCCGCCTACAAGCTGGAACAAGAACTGGCGATGGAAATTCGCGGCCGCGACTTGATCAACGGCCTGCCGAAAACCGTCAAAATCACCAGTGAAGAAATTCGCGACGCGCTCTCGGAGCCGGTTGGCGCGATCGTCGAAGCGGTGAAAGCGGTATTAGAGAAAACGCCGCCCGAGCTGTCGGCCGACATCATCGATCGCGGCATCATCATTACGGGCGGCGGCGCGCTGCTACGCGGTCTGGATAAAC
>JBDTKL010000236.1:0-3537 GCA_039935355.1 Candidatus Tumulicola sp. | reverse complement strand
ATTACGGCGGGCGGCGCGAGATTAGCGACGCGGTACGCGCCTTGGTTCGAGAGGTTGGCGCCGGGCTGCGCGACGTCGACTCGATCGACGAACGCGCCGTCGGCAGCCGCCTGTACACCGCCGGCTTGCCGGATCCGGATTTGATCGTGCGCACGGGCGGCGAGCAGCGCCTCTCCAACTTCTTATTGTTTCAAGCTGCGTACGCAGAGTTTTGGGCTACGCAAACCTATTGGCCCGACTTCGACGAAGCACATCTGCACGCCGCGCTCGACGATTTCGCGTTACGCCAGCGGCGTTACGGCACGTAGGCTCGGTTCAGAGTCGTGTTCGCTCCGGAAACATTGCGGTTCGCACGCCCCGTCACTTTGCCGTGCAGAGTTTATGTTCTAGAACTCTTCTATTTTCTTCTGACGTGCGCGTTTGCGTTGTTGTTCGCCCCGGCATTCTGCTATGCCGAGACCGGTACCGCGTTCTTGATCGGCATCGCTATGTACGCGATTGCGATCTACATGTTCGCGTGTATGGTGGCCGCTGCGGCGTAGTGGCAACGTACGTCGCGGTGCCGATCTGCGCCATTCTCTGCTTTGCATCCGGAGCGTTCGTGGCGGACTCAAACGAGATTGCGTTCGTCGCTCCGATGCTCGACGCCACATTGCAATCGGGCACTGCTCTTTCGCCGCCCTATTATTCGGAGAAGGCAGCCGCCATCGTCGTGCCTCTGAATCGCGCTCCCGCCCTAGTCGCCTATGTGATGCCGCGCGATGCCTGGGAGGCGTCTGCAGCGGACGCGGACCTCGTCGCCCGCGATCTCGCGGGCTTGGGGCGTGAACGGTTGGGCGAAATGCTCTTGAATGCGCGCGCGCCGGGCGATAGCGCTTGTACGTCCGACGCCCGGTCCATGGGCGGCGCGTATTACGACGTTGTCGTTGATTGCGAGCGCCGATAACTCATCGCTCGTCCTTACTCGCGGTCGACCGGCGCGTAGGTGACGGGCTCGTGCAAGAAATGCGCCGCATTCAAGCTCGACGGGATCGCCACGAACTTGCGTGGGCGGATGGTGAACTTGAACATGTCGGCGATCGACGTGACGGTCGCGTCGCGGTCGGGATTACTCGGCGTTCCCATTTGGCCCAAGGCGAAGTTGTCTTCGACGAACCGGATGATGCTGGCGAACTCGTATTGGGTATGCGACAGGGTGCCCTTTTTGACATAGGGTGAAATCACGATCATCGGCACGCGAAAGCCAAGACCGCCTTGGTTATCGAAGTGTGCCGGCTCGACCGGATCGAAAAGGCCGCCCCAGTCGTCCCAGGTGACGATAATCGCGGTCGAATCCCAGTAACTGCTCTTGCCCACGGCATTGACGACCGACGCGATCCACTCCGGTCCGTCGTATTGCGCCTTCGGCCCGTGCGGATGGTCGGAGTCCGGTTCGGTCGGAATCACCCAGCTCATCGACGGCAGCGTTCCGCCGGCGATGTCTTTGAGAATATTGCTCTGCGGGATCGAAACGTCGCTCTTCCAGTCGGGTCCGTTGTAGATCGGCGACAGCGTTGCCATCGCGTTCCACAGCGCACCGTTGGTATGGTTCTTGTATGGCGGCGTGTAGTATTTCCAGCCGACGCCGGCGGCGTCGAGCAGATCGGGCATCGTTTTGTTGGGATAGGTTAAGCACGGGAACGGGCCCGCATTAACGAGGTACTTACCCTCAAATGTTAATAGTTGCGTGGTGGTGGCAGGCGGCGCGGCGCATCCCCAGTTCTCCCCGTCGGTCGGAAAGTCGATCAACGTACAGTTCGGTCCGGTTCCGCCGCACGCAGGGTCGGGATAGACCGTGTCGCCGTGCACGAAGTCCTGGTGTGCGGTGAAACTGCCGCTGCCTTGCGTTTGGAACAGCATGTCGGCCAAACCGTAGCTCTTCGCCATCGTCCAATACGGAGCGATCGACGTCGGATTAGCGTATTGATAGGGCGATAATCCAGCCGGATTGTTGCCGAGGATACCTTCGAGATTGAAGCCGTCCATGTCGCACGACGTCTTAGGATAGACATACGCTTTGCCATCGCACGCTGCGTTATATGCGTGGGAATCGTGATTGATGTCCGGCGCAGGCAGACCGCCCTCGGTGAGGGCAACCGCGGTCTTTACGTATTTGTTGCCCACCTTCTTTAAGTAATAGCCGTTTATTGCGCCGGTCGCGCCCGGAAATGTTGCGAAGAAATCGTTGAACGAACGATTCTCTTGAATCATGAGAATGATGTGCTTAATCTTTCCACCGCTCGCACTCTGTCCCGGCCCGAACGTGCGCGTCGAAACTTGAGCAGCGGATGGAACGGTCGAAGTCGCGGCGCCGTTGCATGCCGACAACATGCCGAGTGTCGCGACCGTGGAAAGCAGCCGAATTCTCAAAGACTTCATGCGTTGGTAGATTCTCGTTATTGGCGACCGCGCCTTTGCCGCGTATTAATGACCTGCGTCACAAAGACATCGCTCGGTTTGACGAGAACGGTCGATTCACTAAGCTTGCTTGAGGAGGGTGTCGATGCGTGCGATAACTGTTGCGATGCTACTGGCGTTAGCGGGGAGCGCATTTCCGGCAATGCCCGCGAGCGCCGCGCCGACCGGTACTCCATCGCCTGCGGACGCCGCCGTGCGGCGCCGGATCGATGCCGTCGTACAGAGCGTGCGTACGACCTACGGCGGGAAAACACCGGTACCAGGCGTGCTGATCGGCGTGTGGGACGGGAACGGTGCGTCGTATCAACGCGGCTACGGGTATGCAGACGTTACGACTAAACGCCCGATGTCGATAGCGGATCACTTCCGGATCGGTAGTAACACGAAGACGTTCGTCGTCGCCGTCATTTTGCAACTGGTTGACGAAGGTAAACTAAAGCTCGACGACACCGTGTCGCACTTCGATCTGGGTCTCAACGTTCCGAACGGCAACAAGATCACGGTTCGTCAGTTATGCGACATGCGCAGCGGCTTGGTTGAAGCGTACGACGACCCGCGACTCCAGCAAGGGTCGCTCGAACCGGGCGCGACATTTCCGCCGCGTCAAACGATTGCGTGGGCGCTGCGCCAGAAACCGTACTTTGCGCCGGGCGCCGGCTATCACTACAGCAATACCAATTATTTACTGCTCGGTATCATTATTGAAAAGCTGACCCACGACACGGTCGGCGATCAGATCCGCACGCGTCTCCTCGCGCCGTACGGCCTCGCGAATACGTCGTATCCGGATACCGAAGGCATGCCCGTACCGTGGACGCACGGCTACCTGCTTACGAAAAACCGCACGTGGAAAGACATCAGCGGAACGGTTCCGGTCGAGCTGATGGGTGCGGCCGGACTGATGATTTCAAACGTGGCCGATATGAAGCGTTGGATTCAGATGTACACGACCGGTAAAATCAGCAAGGCGGGAACGTACAAGGCGCTCAAGTCGTGCGTCTATACGGGCGACGGCAATTTGTATTTCGGCTTGGCGTTGGGCTGCAGCGCGGGCTGGTACGGTTACACCGGTGGCCTGCC
>JBDTKL010000235.1:0-3229 GCA_039935355.1 Candidatus Tumulicola sp. | reverse complement strand
TTCCGGTTTCGCTGGTTCGTCGCCGGCGCGTTCGCGCTGGCACTCGCGTTCACCGGATTCTTGTTCGTCAGCACGCCGCAAGCGTTTATCCCGGACGAAGATCAAGGCTACTTCATCATCTTGTTGCAAGGCCCCGAGGGCATGTCGCTCCAAGCCGAACAAGCCGTAAGCAAGCGCGCCGAAAAAATTATTCTGGCACAGCCCGAAGTCGAGCATCTGTTCGACGTCGGCGGTTTCAGCTTCAGCGGCGCAGCGCCCAACCGCGGCATCATGTTCGCGTTGCTGAAACCCTGGGGCGACCGCAAGTGCTCGTTCGTGTCGGCCCTGATGTTGCAACCGTGTACGCATACCGTTCAATCGGTACTGCAACGGCTCAACGGCGCGTTCTACATGCAGATCCCCCAGGCGCAGATCTTTGGATTCAATCCGCCCGCGATCAACGGTGTCGGGACGGTCGGCGGCTTCCAGTTCGAGCTGGAAGATCGCAGCAACGTCGGTCTCGATAAGCTGATGCTGCTGGCATATCAAGTGATGGGGGCGGCCGCCAAAGATCCGCGACTCACCGGCGTATTCACGCAGTTCCGCAACAACTCGCCCCAAGTACAAGTCGACGTCGACCGAAATAAGGCTAAGGCGATCGGCATCTCGCTCAGCGATATCTTCCAAACGATGGAGGTCGAGCTGGGTTCGCTCTACGTCAACAACTTCACGTACTTGAACCGCGCCTGGCAAGTCGACGTTCAGGCCGACGCGCAATTCCGCAACGATATCGCTTCGCTGCAGCAGATCTACGTGCACTCGGGCTCACAAACGCCCAACATCCCGACCGGCACCAACCCGTTCGCCACACCGCCGCCGGGGTACGGAACGACGCAGACCACCGCTACCGGCGTGGTGATGACACCCATCAGCGCCCTGATGAAATTAAAGATGGTCAACGGTCCGCCGGTCATCACGCATTACAATCTGTATCGCAACATCGAAATGCAGGGTAACTCGGCGCCCGGCCACAGTTCGGGCGAAGCGATCACCGCCATGGAAGACATCGCCGCTAAAGTGATGCCGCAAGGCGTAAGCTATGAGTGGACCGGTTTGCAGCTCGATCAAATCGCGGCCGGCCCGCTGGCGGTCTTGATCTTCGCGCTGGGCCTCGTGTTCGTGTTCCTGGTGCTGTCGGCGCAGTACGAGAGCTTCATCGATCCGTTGATCGTGCTGCTAGCGGTTCCGGCAGCCCTCTTCGGCGCGCTGGGCTTCATGAATCTGCGCCATTTCCCGATTCCGTTTCTCTTCGATCCCTCACTTGCGCAGGACGCGTATGCGCAGGTGGGCTACGTCATGTTGATCGGCTTGGCGAGTAAGAGCGCAATTCTTATTGTGGAATTCGCAAACCAGCAATTACGCGAGGGCGCCACCATCGTTCAAGCAGCGATGCGGGCCGCGCAAACGCGGTTGCGTCCGATCCTGATGACCTCGATCGCATTCGTCGTGGCCGTAACGCCGCTGGTGTTTGCATCCGGCGCAGGCAACGCGGCCCGCCACTCGTTGGGCACCGTGGTTTTTGGCGGTATGTTGGTGTCGACGTTCCTGAATCTGGCGATCACGCCGGTGCTGTACGTCATCATCAAGTCGCTCGAGTCGCGAGGTAAGCCGCATCGTAACGGACCCGCGCTTGCTGGAGCCGACGGTTCTGGCTCGACGCAAATAGCGACAAATGTTTAGAAATCAAACGTAGCTTTCGTCGAGGCGGGCGCACGCCCGCCTCGGTAAAAGGTTTTTAGCGGCACGGACGCAACCTCCGCCCGATGCGCATGCCCGTGTTGCTTTCTCGCGTTACCGCCGGCTTGGTCGCCGTCGCCGCAATGTTTGTCTACGTTCCGGCACGCGCCGACGGCATCGACGACGTGTATGAAAGCTCGATCGTCGGACCGGCCAATCAGGCACTCGAACACGCGCTAGACGAAGCCGCAAAGCGACGTGCGGCCGAAGCCGCAGCGCAACGCCGTCAATCGGCGCAGCCCGAGCCATCGCCGGGCTCGTTGAAGTGGAGTCTGCTGCCGGATAATACGGTCGCGCAGGTGCCGCCGGTCAGCCAGCATCCGATTCACATTTCGATGGGCAATAAAGGCCTCGATTATTTCGCCGATCTCACGGTCGCCTATCCGTATGGCAACACCGGCGACTTCGGCAAACGATGGCTGATGGGTGGAATGGATGCGTCGCTGCTGTACGAGTTCGACGATTACACGCGTGTCGTCGCAAGCATGTTTCAGCTCCAGCACTGGCCGCAGGGGTTCAACTCAGGCCAAGTGCCGGTCTATCTGGCCGGTTTCCGAAACCCGGTTGGTTGCGCCGATTTAAGCGGCGGAAATAAATGTGGTCCGGGCGCCGGGCAAAACGTCGCGGTCGGCACCAAAGATACGTTCGGCGTTTTTATGTTGCAAAAGTTGTTCGTACTTGGCAGCAAAGAAAAGCCGATCCCGATCGTCATTTCTCCGTCCTATGTCGCGCGCAGCGGCGTGGTACAGGAGTCGGGCACCGCGGATAACGACGTCGTTCCGTTCGCGGTCAACCCGCCCGGCGGACAGGTCTACACGACGGTCCCAACGCGTAGTGCCCAATATAAAGCGGTCGCGGTGACGCTGCCGTTCATGAAGACGCCAAAAGTGTTCATGACATTCACCGTCGCTGCCCAGTGGCTGGTGCACACCGCCGGCGCCAACACGCTCAATAGCATGCAAACGCCGCTCGTACTCTATATGGAGTACACGCCGATGCGCGGTACGAAGCTGTTTTTTGAGCCGCAAAGCGCGCGCGACTATCTGCCGACCGATCAATACCCCGAGCACTTGATCGCCTACTTCCTCGGGATTTCTCAACGCATCGAAAAGTACGGTTTCGTACAGCTCGTTTTAAACAGCGGTGGTTCGACCAACCTTGGCTCGTATGGCATTCAAGCCATCAAATGTGAGACGACCGCGGTCTGCGCGCCGGTCGTCGGCGGATTCAAAGCAACGCAGTTACAACTTCAGTTCGGCATCGGTTCGCCGGGCTATTTCCCACTCTAGGTTTTGAGGCTCACGATGACGCTGTCCCCAACCGTACGCCGCATTCTATCGCTCGCCGCGCTGTGCGCGGTCGCTGCATGCAGTTCGCCTTCGGGTACGACCAGCGCGTTGCCGGTTTCAAGCGGTGCTGCGCAAGTCAAACCGCGCAACGTCAACCCGATTCT
>JBDTKL010000234.1:0-3881 GCA_039935355.1 Candidatus Tumulicola sp. | reverse complement strand
CTCTCTGCCGTCCGGTCTGGAATCCACCGACGAACGTACGCCACTGCGCGCTCGAGTTTTGCCAATCGACCGGAATCGCCGGCTGGTCGCCGTGCATCGCGAAAACGGCAACTTGCGGTGCTGCGGCATACCCTCCGCTTCCGGTGGTGTGCCACGAGCCGTGGGCGGCGGCAAATAACGCGCCGCGATATTTCGCCGGGAACGAATACCGTCCGGCCGAGCCGGTCGGGTAAAAGGTTGCGCCGATGATCGTCGAGTAGGCCGGGAGCTCGGCGAGCGGCGCGACCGTCGAGGTACAGCTTATTCCCGAACCCATATATGCGATGTGATTCTCTTCGCAATACGGCCATCCGTAATCGGCAACCGGCGGATGCGACGATACGTCGTCGAGAAACTCGAACGGATGCCCGAACGGCAGATCGTCCTGTCCGGCGTCGCCGACCCAAAGCGAATTGTTAGATGAAATCGTCATCGCGATGGCGTTCCGTATGCGGGTAGCAATCTTGTGTAACGCGCCCTTGCCGCCCGGAAGCGTCAAAATGGACGCTCGCGTCGGATCGACCTCGACGCACGAATTGCACGACGAACCGACGCCGATATATAACATATCCGACGCGTCCGAGAACGTCACCGACGTTGTCTTGTGAACGTCGCCGTCGCTATGCGGTGCGATCGGTCCCGTGCGCACCTTTGCGATGCTGCTCAACGCACCGGCACGCCGTCTACCCGGAATGTAGCGCGTGGCCCAAACGTGCCCGTTCGTGGCGATGTAGATTTCTTTATGTCGCGCCGAGAAGGCAACGCCCGACGCGAACTCGTCGTTGGCCGTCGCGAATACACTGGGAGTTCCCGGCGTCGCGCCTTCGGCGTTGGGCAGTACGTACACGTCGCTTCCGCTCGTGCCGACGATCAGGTCTCCGTCGGGCAGCGCGACGAGTTCGCGGGGACTCGAAATCTGCGCGACGATATCGATTCGAAAACCGGATGGGACGGTCGGCATGGCCGCGTTCGCCCGGCCGGGTACGACGGCGGCGATGCACGCACATGCCGCGACGCCGGCGACGTATTTAAGAAGCAGCATACCGCTACGTTACCCAAAAGCAAACTGCGCCCCGCATACAGCGAGACGCAGTTTCTGAGGATTGCCTAGAAAGGGAGTTGGTTAGACCGGGGGTTGCTGTTGCGGAGGCGGACCTTGCTGGTATTGGCCCTGCGGGTTTTGCATCTGCGGGTTCTGGCCTTGTGCGGCTTCGCGCTGTTGGTGCATCGCTTTCTTTTCGGCGCGCAGCTGGTTCACCTGATCGGGCGTAAGGATCGAGTAGATCTGATCGCGCAGCGCGTGATTCGCCTGCGGGTCCTTCGGGCTGCCGGCCGGATGTTGGGACGCAAACTGATTCAGATAGTTTTGGGCTTGCTGCATCTGTTGCTGCGATAGATTCAGGCCGGAAAGGCGCTTCATCCAATGTTTGTATTGCTTGGAACCGGCCGACTGCTGTTGGCCTTGCACCGGGGCGGGTTGTTGTTGTGGGTAGACTTGCGCCGATGCCCCAATCGGCAGGGCAAGGGCCGCAAGTAGGGCGGCCAAACTAGCGATCTTCATGGGCTTATGATACGGTCGCGCGCCGGAAGGTGCCTGAACGCCGGATTAGGACTTACAGGAGCCCTACGGGTGAATAGCGACGGCCTTAACCGCCTCCGACGCGTGCGCCTCAAAGCGCTTGAAATTGTCGAAGAAGAGCGTCGCTAGCTTCATCGCCTGAGCGTCGTAGGCGGCCGGATCGCTCCACGCGCCGCGCGGATCGAGCACGTCGTCCGGCACATCCGGAACGTGCTTCGGAATGCGCAGACCAAAGAACGGTTCGGTTACGAAGTCGCGCTCGATGCGTCCCTCGATCGCGGCGTTCACCATCGCGCGAGTATGGGCGATGGCCATGCGCTTTCCAACGCCGTACGGCCCGCCGGTCCAGCCGGTATTCACCAGCCAACATTCGACCGCGTGCTCGTCGATTTTTTTACCGAGTAAACGCGCGTACGTCGTCGGATGGTGCACCATGAACGGCGCGCCAAAACACGTCGAGAACGTCGCTTGCGGTTCGGTGACGCCGCGTTCGGTGCCGGCCACTTTTGCGGTGTAGCCGGATAAGAAGTGATACATCGCTTGTTCGCGCGACAGCTTGGCGATCGGCGGCAACACGCCGAACGCGTCGGCGGTCAACATGATGATCGTGTTGGGATGGCCGCCGCGGCTACCCGGCACGACGTTCGGAATGAAGCTGAGCGGATATGCCGCGCGCGTGTTCTCGGTCTTGGCATCTGAATCGACGTCGAGCTTGCGCGTCTCGTCGTCATATGCAACGTTTTCGAGCACCGTCGAAAAACGATTGGTGGCGGCCCAAATCTCGGGCTCGGCGGTCGGTGAAAGTTTGATCACCTTCGCATAGCAGCCGCCTTCAAAGTTGAACACGCCGTCGTTCGACCAGCCGTGCTCGTCGTCGCCGATGAGCGGGCGGTGCGAATCCGACGACAGCGTCGTCTTTCCGGTTCCCGACAGGCCGAAGAAGATCGCGACGTCGCCGTCCTTGCCGACATTGGCCGAGCAATGCATCGGCAGCGTGTCGCGCAGCGGCAACAGGTAGTTCATGACGGTGAAGATCGATTTCTTGATCTCGCCGGCGTAGCGCGTGCCGCCGATCAACACGATGCGCTTGGCGAAGTTGACCATCACGAAGGTCGAAGACCGCGTGCTGTCGCGTTGCGGGTCGGCCGAGAACAGCGCCGCGTCCACCACCGTGAACTCGGGCGCAAAGTTCGGGTCGCGTTCCTCGGGCGTGATGAACAGGTGGTGCGCGAACAGGCTCTGCCACGCGAACTCGCTGTACACGCGAATCGGGAGTTGATACGACGGGTCGGCCCCGACGTAACAATCTAAGGCGTACGCTTCGCGTTCGCTCAGATAGGCCGAAACGCGGTCGAAGAGTGCGTCGAACACGCCCTCGCCTCGGCGGACGGCGTGCTCGATCAGTTCGGGGACCGAAAGGTTCTTCCATAGCTCGGCGGCCTTGATCGGTTTTGCAGCGGTTACGGACATCGTAACCCGATATTTTCCCGCGTTCGTTCGCGCGAGCCTGCAGGCGCCGAATCGGTGGAATTGAAACGTCGGCGCATGTCGAAAGCTCGTTATGTGCTTGGTATACTTCTCATGGTGACGGCAATTCTACCGTCGCCCGCAGCCGCCGCGCTGCCGTTCCATTTCGGTTTGTATCCGCCCGGGCCGTTGGACGGCATCACCGACGTTTCCGGAGTGCGCGTCGGCCACCTGACCAAAATCGAAGGTACGACGATCCGCACCGGGGCGACGGCCGTGCTGCCCAACGACGACCCCTGGGATCGCAAGGTCGCGGCGGCGTTCTTCGCGTTCAACGGCAACGGCGAGATGACGGGCACTCACTGGATCGAGGAGGCCGGCTATCTCGAGGAGCCGGTCGTCTTGACCGACACGCTCGACGTGGGGCGGGCCGCCGACGGCGTGGTCAGTTGGATGATCTAGCACCATCCGGCCGTGGGTCGCGGCGACGACGTACCGCTCCCGGTGGTGGCCGAATGCGACGACGGGCTGCTCAACGACATCCAGGCCCGGGCGGTCACGCCCTCCGACGTGGTGACCCTCCTCGACGGCGCTAAGCCTGGCCAGTTTGCCCGCGGCACCGTTGGCGCCGGCACCGGGATGAACGCCTTCGGGTTCAAAGCCGGCATCGGGTCGTCGTCGCGCGTATTGCCGCAAGCGCTCGGTGGCTATACCGTCGGCGTCTTGGTGAACGACAACACCGGCAGCGACCGCCGCCTCCTCAACGTCCTGGGTGTTCCGGTTGGCGCACGTCTGC
>JBDTKL010000233.1:0-5792 GCA_039935355.1 Candidatus Tumulicola sp. | reverse complement strand
GTGGCGCAAGCCTGCGTTCGGATTGGCTGCGGCGCTTTCGCTCGCCGTATTGTTGTTCATCCCAACGGCCTACGAATATGGAACGACGCAGCAATTAGCGAGTGGAGAATCGTTGCGATTCGCCTTACCGCTTGCGACGCTCGGGTTGTTATGGATGCTTTCGCTGCGGGCCGCACGATGGGCCGTCGCCGCCGTCGCATCGATCGGAACGATCGCGGGGGTCGCAACCCAATGGGCGGTGTTTTCGAACGACGCGACGACGCACGACACACCGGTCGTCGTTGCCGTCGCCGGACTCGTCGCGCTCGCCGTCGCCTGGCGCGGTTCGCAGCGCGTGCGCGTCGCGACCGCCGTTTGTGCGATGGCGGTGCTCGGGGCGTGGGCTGCCGGCGTCGCGCGCAATCACCCCGACGACTACGTGCGCGACCGGTTCGGAGGAGCGGCCGTCTACGCCGGCTTGCACGCCGATCGGCCGATCGTGACGTTCGATCTGCCCGCAGGGGCCGTCACCATCGTGAACCCCAACGCTCGCGTGATCGACGGCCTCGATGCGTCGGTTTGCGCGCAGGCGCGGTCGTTGCACGCAGTCATCGCGACCACGACCGCGCGCCTGCTGGCCGTCAATTGCGGCAGGATCGTGTACCGCGACGCCACGTCCGCGGTCGTGTTATAGTGGTTCGGCCATGTTCGCGCCGCTGAAGATCGGACCGATCGAAGTCTATCCCCCGGTCGTCCTGGCGCCGATGTCGGGCGTGACCAACCGCACGATGCGTGCGCTCTACAAACCCTTTGGACTCGGGCTAACCGTTACCGAATTCGTCTCGTCCAACGCGCTGAAGTTCGGAAGCCGGCGCACGATGGAGATGATCGATCAGCACGGCGTCGAGCGGCCGGTCTCGACCCAGCTGTGGGGCGACGATCCGGAAACGATGGCGCGAGCGGCTCGCTTGGTTCGCGAATGCGGCGCCGATATCGTCGACATCAATTTCGGCTGCCCGGCGCCAAAGGTGACGAAAACGAACGGCGGTTCGGCCTGTCTGCGCGATCCCGATCGCTGCGAAGCGATCGTTCGTGCGGTCGTCGATGCCGTCGACTGTCCCGTTACCGTGAAGATGCGCTTGGGCTGGACCGAGCGAGAACTCGTCTACGTCGACGTCGCTAAGCGCGCGCAGGCGGCCGGAGCGCAGGCGATCACGCTGCACGCGCGCACGGCACGTCAGTTTTACAAGGGCTTCGCCGATTGGGAGCACATCGCGCTTCTCAAACGTGCGCTCGACGTTCCGGTCATCGGCAACGGGGACCTCAACGATGCCGAGACGTCGGTCGAACGCATGCGCGAAAGCCACGTCGACGGTATCATGATCGGTCGCGCCGCGCTCGGCAATCCATGGCTGATCTCGCAAATTTGCGACGTGATGGAAGACCGGCCGCAACGTGCGCTGCCGCCCGCAGCGGATCGACTACGTTATTGTTTGGTACATTACCGAGCGATGGTCGACGAGTGGGGCGAATCGCGCGCCGTTCCGCAAATGCGTAAACACGTCGCGCTGTATCTCAAGGGTATGCCGGGTGCTGCCGCCCTTCGCGAGCGCATCATGCATTTGGATCGCGCGGCCGATGCGGTTGCAACGATCGAAGCGGCGATCGAACGCCTCGAAACGGTCGACGTCGCAGCGTGAATACCGAAACGACCGCTGCGAGCGGTGCCGAGCTCGCGGTGCAAACGTATAGCGACTATCGCGACTTCGTCAATCCGCCGTTGGCACGCGTCATGAAACTCTCGGGTTCGCCGGTCGAAGTGCGCGCGAGCGGCAGCACCATCTGGGATCAAAACGGAAAAGCGTATCTCGATTTCGCCGGCGGATACGGCGTGTTTACGGTGGGGCATTCGCATCCGCGCGTGCTGGCCGCGGTGCGCGAGCAGATGGGCCGGATGTCGCTGTCGAGCAAGACGATGTTCAATCCCGTGCTCGGACGCGCGGCACGCCGTTTGGCCGAACTCGCGCCCGGCGATCTGCAAATTTCGTTTTGGTGTAACAGCGGAACCGAAGCGATCGAAGGCGCGATCAAACTCGCACGTGCTGCCACCGGACGCGCGAAAATCGTCAGCACGATCGATGCGTTTCACGGCAAGACGATGGGCGCACTTTCCGTCAGCGGACGCGACACGTTTCGCGAACCGTTTCGCCCGTTACTCGAAGGATTCGAACACGTTCCGTACGGACGCGCCGACGTGCTCGAAGCGGCATTGCAAGACGCTGCGGCTTTCGTGGTCGAGCCGGTGCAAGGTGAAGGCGGAATCAACATACCGCCGGACGGCTATTTACGCGCGGTTCGCGAGGCCTGCGACGCCACCGGTGCGTTGTTTATCGCCGACGAAGTGCAAACCGGACTCGGCCGCTGCGGTTATCGCTTCGCGTGCGAACGCGAGAACGTCGTTCCCGACGTGATGACGCTGGCCAAAGGTCTATCCGGCGGCGTCATTCCGGTGGGCGCGTTTATCGCGACGCCAGCCGCTTGGAATCGCGCGTTCGCCAAGGCGCCGTTGTTGCATACGTCGACCTTCGGCGGCAACGAGTTGGCGTGCGCTGCCGCGCTGGCCGCGATGGACGTGTTGGAAGAAGAACATTTGGTCGAAAATGCGCGCGTTCGGGGTAAAGAGTTGCTCGATGGCGCCGAAGCGATCCGCAGCGACTTTCCACAGGTGGTTGCAGCCGTGCGCGGACTCGGATTGATGGCGGGCGTCGAGTTGCGCCACGAAGGGTACGGCGGCTGGATCATTCCAGAAATGATGAAAGCCGGCGTAACGGCGGCGTGGACGCTCAACCTGCAACGGGTCATTCGTCTGGAACCGCCGTTGATCGTGCGGGAAGACGAGGTCGCAACGGCGTTGGCGGCGTTGCGGGCAGGGGTGGCTACCGCCTACGAGAAGCTCGGCCAACTATAGCGATGCCCTATGTGGAAACCGCCATCGCGATCGCCGCTCCGGCTCGCGTCGTCTACGAACTCGCGAAAGATCAAGAACGCTTTCCGCAGTTCATGCCGGACGTCGAAACCGTCGTCGTCCTCGAACGGCACGCCGAGTACACGGTCACGCGCTGGAAAACGTTAGTCGAAGAAGCGCCGATCGAGTGGACCGAAGAAGACCGGTTCGACGACGAACGCCGGCGTATCGACTACAAGCTGATCGAGGGCGACTTGGATAAATTCGAAGGCGCGTGGACGTTCGAAGAACGCGATGGCATGACGCACGTCGTGCTCGGCGTCGATTACGATTTCGGCGTCCCGACGCTGGCCGAACTGATCGGCCCGACCCTGCAGAAGAAAGTGCAAGAAAACAGCGAGATGATGCTGGCCGCGCTCAAGCGCCAGGCCGAAGAAGCATGAAGCGTTTCTGTTTCGTTATCCATCCGCTGTCGCTGCAAGATGTCGCGCGCTACGAGCCGGGTGCCAAGGGCAAAGGCGATGCGATCATGCGCAAGATCATGTCGTGGATGCCGCCGTGGGCGGTGGTCCACGTCACCGGCGTGCGCACGCCCGACGGACGCGAAACCGAGGGCTGGTTCGTCTCGGCGCCGCTCCTGCCGGAGCAGATGATCGAGTTTCCGCGCGAGCAGGTCTACGAACGCATCGTCGCAGCGATTCGCATCGGTGCCGAACTGGGTGCCGACGTCGCCGGATTGGGCGCGTTCACCGCGGTCGTCGGCGACGGTGGCGTCACCGTCAACGAGCGCTCGCCGATTCCAGTGACCACGGGCAACTCGCTCACCATCAAAGCCGGCATCGATAGTTTGTTTCGCGGCGCGCGCGAAATGGAGGTCGACGCTTCGCGGGCCACCGCCGTCGTCGTCGGCGCCACGGGATCGATCGGCAGCGCGTGCGCCGAGTTGATCGCGCCGCACGTCGAGCGGTTGGTACTCGTTGCGCGCAACGAAACGCGGCTGCGCAAATTTGCCGAAACCAACGCTGCCCGCTACCCGTGCGAAACGTCGTGGACGACCGATGTCAACGAGGGCGTGCGCCGAGGCCAGCTGATCGTTACCGCGACGTCCTCCACGCAAGACGTGATCGAACCCGAATCGTTGCAAACCGGCGCCGTCGTATGCGAGCTGTCGCTTCCGCACGACGTCAGCCTCCGCGTTAGCGGGGAGCGGCCCGACGTGCTGGTGGTCGAGGGCGGCAACGTACTGGTGCCGGGCAACCCGCGGTTCGAACGGATACGCGAACCTGGAACCGATTTCGATTTGAATTTGCCGCCGAAGACCGTGCTCGCGTGCATGGGCGAAACGATGGTGCTGGCGCTCGAGGAACGTATCGAGCCGTTCACGTTAGGCCGCGGCATCGATTTGCGCAAGGTTGTCGAGATCGGCGAGATGGCCGAACGCTGTGGGTTCGGTCCGGCGAGCATGCGTGCGTTCGACGCCGCTATCACGCCCGAGCGCATCGCCGCAACCAAAGCCGCGGCGCACGCCCGGCGGAAGGAGGTCGTCGCGTGAAAAAGGTCGTTTCGGTTTCGCTCGGTTCGTCGAGGCGCGACCACCGCGCCGAAGTGACGCTCTTGGGCGAAGCCTTCGATATCGCGCGGATCGGCACCGACGGAAAGCTGGACGTGGCGGTTGCCAAGGTTCGCGAACTCGACGGAACGGTCGACGCCATCGGCTTGGGCGGTATCGACGTGTATCTGTACGCCGGGCGCCACCGGTACGCGCTGCGCGACGGATTGCGACTGCTCGAAGCGGCTCACACCACGCCCGTGGTCGACGGCAGCGGTCTCAAAAACACGCTCGAACGCGAGGCGATTCGTTTCATGCGCGAGGATCTCGGAATCGAACTGCGCGGAACGCACGTGCTGATGGTGAGCGCGCTGGATCGCTTCGGCATGGCACAAGCGCTGGTCGATGCCGGTGCCGATGTGTTGTTTGGCGATTTTATTTTCGCGCTCGACAAAGATATGCCGGTCCGCGACTTGGCGACCTTCGAAACGATGGCCGAAAAATATTTGCCGGACGCGTGCAAGCTGCCGTTTCAGTTCTTCTATCCGACCGGCAAGAAGCAAGACCGGCCGCCGCAACCCAAATACCCGCAGTATTATGAAGAAGCCGACATCATCGCGGGCGATTTTCATTTCATGCGCCAGTTCATGCCGGAGCGCATGGAGGGCAAGATCGTGTTGACCAACACGGTAACGCCGGCCGACGTCGCCGAGCTCGCGGCGCGTGGCGTCAAAACGCTCGTAACGACGACGCCGGATTTCGGCGGGCGGTCGTTCGGCACCAACGTCGTCGAGGCCGCACTGGTCGCGCTTTTGGGGAAGCGCTGGGACGAGGTAACGGCTACCGATTACGAGCGCTTGCTCGAGGACCTCGAGTTGCATCCGCGGGTGGTGCCGCTCAACTAGCACCGGGCGACGAAGGGAGGGGAAGCATTTTACCCCCCGAACAAACCGCGCCAGCGCCCGATAGGGCGGCCCCTTTTTCCGAGGGTTTGTCCTTGAACGATAAAGAGATCGTATTGACCGCAGAGGGGTTGTCGAAGCTCGAAAATGAGTTAGACGAACTCAAGACGGTTCATCGCAGAGAAGTAAACGACCGCATTCGCCAAGCCAAAGAATACGGCGATCTGAGCGAAAACGCCGAATACGAAGACGCCAAACAAGAACAGGCTTTTATTGAGGGCCGTATCTTGAAACTGGAAGGCATGATTCGCAACGCGCGGCTCATCGACGAATCGGAGTATGCCGCCGACGAAGTACACCTCGGCGCGGTCGTAAAAGTCAAGGACCTGAAAAACGG
>JBDTKL010000232.1:0-10691 GCA_039935355.1 Candidatus Tumulicola sp. | reverse complement strand
AAGCGGCGCGTGCGTTCGGATTACATCCGGAGGAGATAACGGCATTCGAGAGTTGATCGACGTCGTTCGCGACGCGGCCCTAGATAAGAAGGGCGAGGACTTCGTAGTGCTCGAGGTATCGAGCCGCACTATTTTAGCCGACCAGTTCGCAATCGTCTCGGGACGTTCCAACGTGCAGACCCGCGCGATCGCCGACGCTATCACCGAAGCGGTCGAACGTGAGGGTGGAAGGACCGGCAAAACCGAGGGCTATGCCGACGCCACCTGGATCTTGCTAGACCTCGGTTCGGTCATCGTCCACGTGTTCACGCCCGAGCAGCGGTCGTTCTACAACATCGAACGCTTGTGGGCCGAAGCCCCGCCGGCCGGCGTCGAACGAGCGTGAAGCGGGCCGGTCACGAAACGCGCGCCGGCCGGGCGCGCCGCGACTTGCTGAAACGGCTGCTGTTGTGGATATTTATCGCGTTTTTCGCGCTCAGTGCGGCCGGTGCGGCATTCATCGTCGGCATTTCCCACTGAAACTTCAAATCGCGCCGCCGGTACAAACCGGAGGAGGAACACGATGAAACGCTTGTCCGGACTCTGTGCGCTCGTCTGCGCCGCGATCGCCCTTCCCGCCCTGGCCGCGACCTTCGTGCAAGACGGCGCAAACATGTTGTCGGCCGGCACGGTGGCTTCGCTGAACCGCGTCATCGGCAACTTCAACGCGCAAACCGGCAAGGAGATCGTGGTCGACACGGTCGCGTCGCTCAACGGTACGTCGCTCGCCGACGCCGCGCATCAAGCGTACACGCAACGTAACGTCAACGGTATCTTGATCTTCATCGCACGCGACGATCGCCGCGACATCATCGTGCCGGATGCCGCGGGCGTCGAAGCCGGCTGGTTTACGCGCGACACGCTCGATTCGATCCGCTCGACGATGGAATCGCAGTTCAAGGCCGAGGATTACGATGGCGGCGTGACGTCGGCGGTCGACGGCGTTCTCAATATTTACCGCGCGCATCTTTCGTCCAGCGGACGCACCCAGAACGGTAACGCATCCGTCCCGGCGACGACGCGGCGCTCGACCAACGGAGGCATCCATATTTCCATGCTGTGGTGGATCGTTATCATCGGCATCGGCTTCTTAGTCTTGCGCTCGATCATGCGCACCATGTCGGGCCCGCGCTACGGTCCGCCGGGCGTTCCCCCGGGTACGGTAGCGCCGGGTGGCGTTCCGCCGGCCGGCTACGGGTACGGGCAGGGCGGCGGCTTCGGTGGCGGCGGCAGTTTTTGGAGCGGCTTGCTGGGCGGACTCGGCGGCGCTTGGCTCGGAAATGAAATGTTCAACCGCGGAGGCGGCGGTGCCATAACCGGGCAAGATGCGGGCCAAACCGCGGTGACCGGTGACAGCAGCGGCGGCTGGAGCGGTTCCGGTTCGGCTCCCGATGCCGGCGGCTTCCAAAGCGACGCCGGACAAGCCGATATGGGCGGCGCGAGCGGTGGCGACTGGAGTGGCGGCGGCTTCGGCGGAGGTGACTCCGGCGGAGGCGGCGGCGGCGATTTCGGTGGTGGCGGCGGCGGCGGAGATTCCGGCGGCGGCTGGTAGCACGATCGCGCGCCGCTGGGCAACCGGCGCTCTCCTAACGGTTGGGATGGCGAGTCTGTCGTCGCAAACCGCGCTCGCGGCGTATTGCGGACCGCCGGCCGATACGAAGATCGTTGAAACGCTTGCGATCGGCCGGCCGCCGCACGATCGAAGCCGGATCATGTATCTCATCGTCGTCGATTCGTTCGCGCTCGCAGAGCTGGAGTGGAAAGGCGAATTCGGCATGTACTTCGCAGAGCGTAACGGACGCTGGACGTATTCGGGAGCGCTGCCGCCCGCCAACGTCCCCGCGTCTGTCAAAAAGCGCTTCGACGCGGTGATGAACGCGTATCCGCATCCGTGTGCGAACCCGCATTTCGTTTCGCACCCCAGCGGACCGTAAAACGTCCTCGCCGGCTTGGGACCGAATGAAAAGGGCGCCGGTTTTGCCGGCGCCCTTTGTGTATCCGAGTACGAGTTGCCGTTTTACTGTTTGAGAACGTCGGCGTACCAACGCTCGAGATCGTCGTGGAACTGCTGTAGCGCTTGCGGATGCAGATACACCATGTGTCCGGATTCGTAGAATCCGTAGCTGATGTTACTCTGCAGCTCCGGCGGCAGGCTCAGATGATTCAGCGTGTAGACCGTCCCGAAGAACGGCGTCGCAAAATCGTAGTAGCCGTTGGCCGAGAAGATTCGTAAACCCGGATTGAAGACCATCGCGTGCGAGAGATCTTGCGCCGTGTTGGTCGGAACGGCTCCGCCGTGTTTCCAATCCCACTGGCGATTGATGCCGTACGCGACCGGCAGATACTCCATCGGCGGATTGTAACGCAGCATGCTGCGCATGAAGAAATTGCCGCCGCCGACGAAGGCGGCATCGATGGCCGAATCCGTTGCGTCGAACTCGGGTTGATCCGCGATGCGATCGAGCGCGTAGGACGTGTAACGAGCATCGTAGCGTCCCAACGTCTGCCCCGTGTTGCGAAGCAACTCGGTCGAATAACGCGAGTACGGAATGCGCAGATTCGAGGCACGAATGTACTGTTCAGACAAGCCCGTGTAGGCGTGCAGCTTGGCCACGACGTCGTTGTAGGTCGACGGCGACAGATTCGCACCTTGCGCCAGCGCGTTGAGATATTCGCCCATCGCGAACTGCTCGACTTGCGGCAACAGCTGCGCGAGGGTGGTCTGCGGCCCTGGCAGCGCGTTGTGATACCACGAGGATGCGGCTTCGGTCGGCAGATACAGCGGGAACGCCCAATCGCCGCCGCCGATCGCGGTCGGAGAGAAATTGATGTCCCAATCTAAGCCGAAGTCGAGTACCGACGAAAGCAGCACCACGCCGTTGATGCCGATGCCGGCCTGTTGAAGATTGTTCACAAGCACGGCCGAACGCGGCGTACCGTACGATTCGCCGAACAAAAATTTTGGCGAGTTCCACCGGTTGTACGTACTGATATAGCGCGAGACGAACTGCGTGAACGCGCGCATATCTTGATCGACACCGTAAAAATCGGACGGTTTTGCGCCGTTGATCAGCCGGCTGAAACCCGTGCCGGGCGCATCGACGAACACCAAGTCGGTGCGATCCAGCAGCGTGTTCTGATTTTCGACCAGATGGAACGGGGCGTTCGAGCCCTGGGCGGCGTCGCCGATCGCGACGCGCATCGGGCCGAACGAACCCATGCGCAGCCAAATCGTCGAGCTTCCCGGCCCGCCGTTATACAAAAACGTGACCGGTCGCGTGCTGGGATTGGTGCCGTCGAGCGTGAACGCGGTGAAGAACATCCGGCATGCCGGCTGCCCTTGCTGGCTCTGCAGCGTAATCGTTCCGGCGCGCGCGGTGTACGGATAGGCGCGCCCCGCGAGCGTAATCGATTGTTGCGTTACCGAATCCGGGAAACCGCCCTCGGGCGGCGGAGCCGCCGGCGCTGCGGCGGCAGGGGGACCTGCGGCTACGGCCGGTAGTGAAGCGCCCGCAAACCCCATCGCGAGAGCGGCGAACGCGAGAGCAAAGCGATTGATTAGCACGTATCGTCTTTCCACGTTAACGAAGCACCTGTGCGTACCAGCGTTCCAAGTCGTCGTGGAACTTTGCCAGTGCGGCCGGATGGAGATACACCATATGACCCGATTCGTAGAAGCCGTAGCTGATATTGCGTTGCAGCGCCGGCGCCAGGTAGAGATGGCTCAGCACGTACTGCGTCGCGAAGAATGGGGTCGCGAAATCGAAGTAGCCGTTCGCCGAAAAGACTTTCATTCGCGGCTCCAGCGTCATGGTTTGTGCCAGATCGGGCGCGACGTTAAAGTCTTGCGGGTTGTTGCCGTGCTTGAAATCCCAACTGTTTCCATCGGAGTAGATCAGGTCGTAGATCTCCGACCGGTAGAGCAGCGGAGGATTATATTTAAGCACTTGCTGCAGATAATAGTTGCCGGTTGCGATAAACGCGCCGTCGATTGCCGAATCGGTCGCATCCCAGTCGGGAGAGATCTCCGGACGGTCCAGCACGTAGGTCTGGAAACGTCCGTCGAGGCGCCCGACGGTAAGCCCGCGGCTGCGCAACAACTCGTTTTCAAACCGGTCGTACGGAATACGCAGATTCGAGTTGCGAATATATTGCTCGCTTAGCCCGGTGTACCGGTGCAGCTTCGCAACGATATCGTTGAAACGTCCTTGATCGAGACGCGTGCCCTGCGCGAGCCCATCGAGGTACTCGCCGAGTGCGAACGACTTCACTTCGGAAAGCAGCGAGTTGAGCGGCACGCCGCGACCGAGTGCGCCGTGATACCACGCCGTCGCGGTTTCGGTAGGCAAGTAGAGCACGTAGGCCCAGTCGCCGCCGCCGATCGGTGCGCCGTCGTTGTAATCGACCATCGGGTTGAGGAACGACGACAGCAACACGATGCCGTTCAGCGCGATGCCCTTCTGCGCCAAAATGTTGGATAGCACGGCCGAACGCGTCGTTCCGTACGATTCGCCGAATAAGAATTTCGGCGAATTCCAACGATTGAAGTTGGTAACATAGCGCTGAATGAACTGCGCGAACGCATTGGCGTCCTGATCGACACCCCAGAAGTCTTTCGGCGTTCCGGCACCGATGATGCGGCCGTATCCACTTCCCGGCATATCGATGAAGACCAAATCGGTCTTGTCGATCAGACTGAACTTGTTGGGCGAAAGTGTGAAGGGCGGCCCCGGGGTCGTCGTCCCATCGGCCGTCTGCACGCGCATCGGCGCGAACGAGCCCATGCGGAGCCAAATCGTCGAACTGCCCGGTCCGCCGTTATACAAAAACGTAACCGGACGATGCGTCGACTCCGAGCCGTCCAGCGTGAACGCCGTGTAAAACACACGAGCGGTCGGTTGGTCGGTCTCGTTGCGTAGCGTAATCGTGCCGGCGCGCGCCGTATAGGCGTACGTTCGGCCGTTGAGCTGCAACGTATGATGCGTGACGGCGTCGGCGGTCAGCTTCGGGATCGGAGGCGGCGCCGCAGCCTGCGCCCCTGACGGGACGATCGCGGACGATAGAAATCCGGCGAGCAACAGCGCTCGCAATGGTCGATAGCGAAAACTCAAGGAAACCTCCACGGAGAGGCGGTTGGCCGAACTACTTGCTGCCGGGACGCCCGCACCCTTTCACTCCGCCTGCGCGAAACGGTCAAAGTTATATCAAAGCACCTTGTACGACTCGGCGAAGCCCTTTTCCAACACGGCGTCGGGTGCAAACGGAGCACCTTCGGGAACGTTTGCGGCCTCTTCTGCGCCAACTTCGTTGGGCAGCAGCAAGCGCGCCGGGTGGCCGTTTTCGCACGAAACATCGACCGCAAGTTCTGAAGGCATATCCGCATCGGCGAACCAGACCGGAGCGCCGTCGGTGCCCACGACGAACGATCGCGCACCCGCCTCGGCGATCGAGAGGCCGCATTCCGGGCACTGCAACTCGCGAAGATGGACGATGGCGATAAACGGCATCAGCCGGTGGCTACGCCGGCGGGGTTGTCATAGATTGCGTCGATCTGGCCGGCGTACCGGGACTCGACCGACCGGCGTTTGATTTTCATGGCGGGCGACAGTTCGCCGCCTGCGACGCTAAACTCGTCCGGAACGACGACGATGCGGCGGATGCGCTCGTAGGCGGCTAACTCCGACGTTTGCTTTGCGACCGCAGAGCGCAGTAGTTCGAGGACGTCGGAGCGCCGGGCGAGGCGATCTCCGGGTTCGAGCGGATCGGCGCCGATCGTTAGCCGCACCAACTCCCAGTTCGGGCAGATGAGCGCACTCGGGTACGGCCTCCCGTCGCCGACGACCATCGCTTGTCGCACCAGCGGCGAGCGTTTGATGGCCGACTCGACCCGCGCGGGAGAAACCCACTTGCCCGCATCGGTCTTGAAAATCTCGCGTTTGCGATCGGTGATGTGCAGAAATCCGTTCGCGTCCACTGTGCCGATGTCGCCCGTGTGCAGCCAGCCGTCGCGAATGACTGCAGCTGTCGCTTCCCGGTCGCGATAGTACCCCTGCATCACGTGCCGGCCGCGCGTGAGAATTTCTCCATCGGCGTCCGCGCGCAGCTCGACGCCTTCGATCGCTTGACCGGCGCAGCCATACCGATTATTGGCGAAGCGGCTGGCAGCGACCACCGGTGAGGCTTCCGTCAGCCCGTACCCTTGCATGATTGGCAAGCCAATACCTAAGAACGTCATCGCCGTGTCGACGTGCAGTGCCGCGCTTCCACTCACGAAAAATCGTAACCGGTCGAGCCCTAACCGCACGCGCAGCTTGCGCAACACCAGCGAACGCGCGACCGCGTAGCGAAGGCGCAGTCCGGGACCGGCACCGCCATCAAACGTTTCGGCTCGAGCGTATCGCCGGCCGATCCTGAGCGCCCAGGGGATGAGTTTGGCCTGCAGGCCGCCGCTCGAAAGCGCTCGCTCGGCAACGGCCGAGAGCAGGCGATCGAAAATACGAGGCACCGCGGTCATGATTTCGGGGCGCACGTCACGTACGTCGGCGGCCATGTGCTCGGGCTCGTGACAGATGTAGTGCGCAACGCGCGCCGCTACGTACACGTATGCGATGGTATGCTCGTAGATATGCGAAAACGGGAGCACCGAGAGCGCCGGCGAGTCCACGCGCAACTCCGACAACGCAGAACGCGCCGCCGAACGAGCGTCGAATCCGACGTTGTCGTGCGACAGCATCACGCCCTTTGGATCCCCGGTCGTTCCCGAGGTGTACGCGATGATCGCGAGATCGTCGGGATGCAGCGCCGCCTCGTACGCGCCGGGCAGCGCCGGGTTGGCATCGCGAATCGCGCGGCCGGCCCCTTCGAACGCGCCTAAACCGTCCACACCAACGTCGTCGAACACAACGATTCGCGCGACCTCGGCGCCGCTCGATTCGACGCGTTCGCGCGTCGCTCGTGAGTCGACGAACGCGAGCTTTGCACCGGAGTGGCCCAGGATGTGCGCGGTGTGGTCGAGGGCTTGCGTCGGATAGACCGGCACCACGACGCATCCGGCAAACACCGTTGCGAAGTCGGCAACCAACCAATCGACACTGTTATGCGCGATCAACGCGACTCGATCGCCGGCGGATAGACCGGCGGAGCGAATAGCGCACGCGAGGTCTTCGATCCGGCGCAACACGTCGTCGCTCGAAGTCGAAGTCCATACGCCGTCGACACGTTCGGTCATCGCGTTGGGGCGCGACGTCGCGAGCGCCGCTCGAACGAGCTGCGGGAGCGTTACTTTGTCGCTCAGCTCGAACGCCATGTATCGAAGTTCGCCGGTGGAAAACGCCGACCCCTACGGTTCGTGCAAATATGGACGGGCTCGCTCGAGTCGCGATTGCGTCATGCCCGCGACGTCGAGCAACTCGTCCAACGTTGCGAACGGACCGGTTCGCTCACGTAGTTCGACGATTCGACCGGCGATCGAACGCCCGATTCCCGGAACGGCCGTTAATGCAGCCGCATCCGCCGTATTGACGTCGACCGCCGATTCCGATACGTCATTCGAGGGCGAGGCATCGTCGTCGCGACGCGACCGTCCGGATCGCGTGTGAGCCGACCGCGACCGTCGGAACCGCGAGCCGGACGTTCGCGACCGGCTTCGGGCCGGACGTTCCCCCATGACCGCGACGTCGACCTCGTCGCCGTCGGAAACTCGCTGCGCCAGATTGACGCTGGCCGAATCGGCATCGGCTCGCAAGCCTCCGGCACGGGCCACCGCGTCGGCCGCCCGCGAACCGTCGCGCAACGCGTACAGCCCTGGCCGCGCGACCGCTCCGGCCACGTATACCACCAAAGCCGCGGACGCGGCCGTTCGGCGCGACTCGGGAGATCGCGACGATGCGAGCGGCGACGGCGACGCGGCGGTCCATGCCGGGCGAGGCGGCGGATGCCATAGCAGTGCGGCGATGACGACGATCGCGACCGCGCCCAGACCCAGTTTTTGCAGCACACAGTACCATCACGCGCCGTTCTCCGACCGGAAAGGTAGACCGCCCGCGTTGCTTGCGTGTACGATGTCGTGCGATGGCCGAAGCGTACGATTTTCGCAACGTAGAACCAAAATGGCGCGAGCGATGGGAGCTGGACGCGACGTATCGTGCGCGCTCCGATGGGCGGCCGAAGTCCTACGTACTCGAGATGTTGCCCTATCCGTCGGGCGACTTGCACGTCGGACACGCCAAGAACTATTCGTTCGGCGATGCGATCGCACGAATGATGCGCATGAGCGGCTTCGACGTGCTGCATCCGATGGGATTCGACGCGTTCGGTTTGCCCGCCGAGAACGCAGCCATCTCTCGCGGCGTCGACCCGGCGAGTTGGACGGCCGAAAACATCGCCAACATGCAGCGCCAGATTCGTCTGATGGGCACCGGTTACGATTGGTCGCGCGAATTCGCAACCTGTTTTCCCGACTACTATCGCTGGAATCAATGGCTATTCTTGCGTCTGTACGAGCGCGGGCTCGCATATAAGCGCGAAGCGCCGGTCAATTGGTGCCCGCACGACAAGACCGTGCTCGCGAACGAGCAAGTCGTCGACGGACGCTGCTGGCGTTGCGAGCATTTAGTCGAACGGCGCAACCTGTCGCAGTGGTTTTTGAAAATCACCGACTATGCCGACCGCCTGCTGTCGAATCTCGACCGGCTCGACGGATGGCCCGAGCGCACGAAAACGATGCAACGCAATTGGATCGGCCGCAGCGAAGGCGTTCGTTTCGAATTCGCGGTCGACGGCCTCGACGAAACGATCGCGGTGTTCACCACGCGCGTCGACACGGCGTTCGGCGTTACGTTTTTGGCGATCGCGCCCGAGCATCCGGTCGTTGCACGATTGAAGACGATCGTGCCGGCGGCACGCGGCGATGCGGTGGCGGCGTTCGCCGAACGCATCTCGGCAAAGACCGAACTCGAGCGTACGAGCCTGATGCACAAAGAAGGCGTCTTCACTGGAGCATACGCGATCAATCCGCTGTCCGGCGCTCGCGTTCCGATCTACGTTACGAATTACGTGGTGGCCGATTACGGGACCGGCGCGGTGATGGGCGTTCCGGCGCACGATCAACGCGACTCCGAGTTCGCGAAAACGTACGACTTGCCGGTCGTGACGGTCGTCGCACCCCTCGACGATGCGAGCGCTCCAGCCGGCGAAGCGTTCACCGACGATGGGCGTTTGTTCGACAGCGGCAAGTACGACGGCATGACCAGTGTACGGGCGCGCGCGGCCATGGCGGCAGATCTGGAGCAACGCGGTACCGGCCACGTAACCGTCACCACGCGCATACGCGATTGGTTGGTGTCGCGCCAACGCTATTGGGGCACGCCGATTCCAATCGTGTACTGCGACGCGTGCGGCGAGGTTCCGGTGCCCGACGATGCGCTGCCGGTACTGCTTCCGCCGGGTGCCCCGCTCGACGGTGAAGGCGCGCCGCTGTCGCGCATGGAGTCGTTCGTAAACACGACCTGCCCGCGCTGCGGCGGCCCGGCGCGCCGCGAAACCGACACGATGGATACGTTCTTCGAGTCGTCTTGGTACTATCTGCGCTATCTTAGCCCGCACGACACGGTCGCGCCATGGGAACGTACCGACGCCGACACCTGGATGAACGTCGATCAGTACATCGGCGGCGCAGAACACACGGTGCTGCACTTGTTGTACGCGCGATTCTTCTACATGTTTTTTCACGACTGCGGATGGGTCACCGGGAGCGACGAACCGTTCGAACGGCTTTTTCATCAGGGTATGGTGCTGTCGAACGGCGAGAAGATGTCGAAATCGCGCGGAAACGTGGTCGGCGTCGACGAGACCGCGAGCACGTATGGCGTCGACGCGATGCGGCTCTTCTTGTTGTATGTCACTCCGCCCGAAGATACGGCCGAGTGGACCGACGAAGGGATCAGCGGGCGCGTTCGGTTCCTCAATCGCGTCTGGCGTGCGTGCGAGCCGCTCTTCGGACGTCCGCACGCCGGTAATGGCGATCTACCCGCCATGTCGAGCGACGAAGACCGGGCGCTCGTCCGCGCCGTCCACATCGCCGCCAAGTCGGCGGTGGATGAAACGTCCAGCCGGCGATTTCATTACAACACCACGATCGCCAAGCTCGACGAGTTGGTGAACGCACTCACGGCGGCGGTTCGCGACCGGCTCGACTCGCCGGCTACCGCGTATGCCGTGCACGCGTTGCCGATTCTGCTCGCGCCCTTCGCTCCGCATATCGCCGAGGAACTCTGGGAACGGACGGGCCATGGGACGTCGGTCCACTTAGAGCGCTTTCTGCAACCCGACGACCGCGCGCTCGCCGTCGCGCGAATCGAACTGGTGATCCAGGTAAACGGAAAGGTTCGAGCCCGCATTTCTGTAGCACCCGACGTTACCGCCGAGGACGCATTGGCGTTGGCGATGGAGCAGCAGGCCGTGCGCTCGCAGCTGGAAAACGGCACGCTTCGAAAACAGATCTTCGTTCCAGGCAAACTGCTGAACTTGGTGGTGGGATGAAACCGATAACGACGACCTGTGCGATCGTGGGTGGAGGCCCGTGCGGCATGATGCTGGGCGTCTTGTTGGCGCGTGCCGGCGTCGACGTGACGGTGATTGAGAAGTATCCGGAT
>JBDTKL010000231.1:0-2890 GCA_039935355.1 Candidatus Tumulicola sp. | reverse complement strand
GGTGCGTTAACGGGATTGTCGGTGATGCATCGCATCGAGCCGAACGCGGGTCAATCGCTCAATATCATTTCGATGATCGGCATCGTCATGCTCTTCGGTCTCGTTTCAAAGAACGGGATATTATTGGTGGATTATTCGAACACGCTCTGCAAGCGCGGGATGCGCGTTCGCGAGGCCGTGTTGCAGGCCGCCACCACGAGATTCCGGCCGATTCTGATGACGACGTTAGCGATGATTTTCGGAATGCTTCCGCTGGCGCTGGGCTTCGCCGAAGGCGGCGAGTGGCGCCAAGCGATGGGCACCGTGATCATCGGCGGCCTGGCCAGCTCGCTGATTCTTACGCTGTTTCTCGTGCCGATGATCTACAACTCGTGGATCGGGTGGTACGAGCGACAGGCCGACCGTAACGCGGTGGCCGCCGAGATGGCGCAGACCCCGGCGCCTGTCGGATAATATCGGGCGCTTGCTCGTTTGCCGCCTGCCCGGCTCGGGTATCGAAGCGGTATGAAGGTTCTCTCGACAAGCCGCGTAGCTCGCTGCGCGGCGTTGTTGGCGGTGTTCGCTGTCGCGGTGCCGCTGGGTGCCGCGGCCCAATCCGTCACCGTGGTGGTCAACGGCCAGCCGGTCCGGTTCGATCAACCGCCGGTGGTGCGAGCCGGGCGCGTCTTCGTACCCTTGCGCGGCGTTTTCGAGCGTCTTGGCGCAAGCGTGGTGTACTCCAACGGACAGATTAACGCGACCGCCCACGGGACAAGCGTTTCGCTCACGATTGGTTCGCTGCAGGCGACGGTCGGTGGGCGCCAAGAGACCCTCGACGTCGCGCCGTTCTTGGTCGGCGAACGCACGCTCGTGCCGCTGCGCTTTGTCGCTTCGGCGCTGGGTGCGAGTGTGAATTGGAACGACTCGACCAGCACGGTCACGATCACCGGAGGCAGCCGGCAACCGGGTGGCGGCGGTCCGCCTCCGGTCTATCCGGCGCCGCGTCCGCCCATACCGCCGCCGCCCACGTCGATAGCCGCGCTGGTCTATCATTGGCCGACCGGTACGATTTACAACCATCAGCCCCAGTTGCGGTTCGAGTTGGATCGCCAGCTCCGTCCGGGCTCGTTCGAAGCGTCGATCGACGGTAAGCCCGTGGACGTCACGTTCTCGCGCGGCGCGAAATGGTACTACTTCGCGGCGCCGCGATCGCTCCCGATGGGCAACCACACGGTGCGCGTGCGCGGCCGGACGCAGCGAGGCGACGCGTTCGATGTGCGCTGGACGTTCTACCAAGCCGCCTATTAAGCGCAACGAAAGCATGTCCCGACGGGCGTTAGTGACGGCAGCCGCGACCGGATTGGCGGCGCGGGCTGCCGTCTCGCTGGCAGCCGACGGCTTCGAGCACGTAGCGATCACATATCGACGGACGTCGCCGGATGCGACGCTGGCCGGGATTGTGGCCGCAAACGCCTCCGGGAGCGCCGATCGTATCGACTTCTCGGCTCCGGCGAACGACGTCGAGCTGCAGTTGCGCGAACTCGTCGAGCGGCGAGGACCGTTCGATACCTTGATACACGGAGCGGGGCCGCTAACGGTCAAGCGCTTCGAACGTTTGACGTTGGAGGATTACGCCGAGGCGTTCGACGGCAACGTGCGCAGCGCGGTCCAGGCGGTGCGAGCCGTCCTTCCCGGCATGCGTGCGGCGCGATTCGGGCGGATCGTGGTGTTCGGATCCCTCGGCGCGGCCACGACGCAGCCGTTTGCCGGCTCCGCATTCTATCAAGCGGCAAAAAGCGCGCTGACGACCTTCGCACGCGTTCTCGCACTGGAGGAAGCGCGAAACGGAATCACCGTCAACGTCGTCGTTCCAGGCTATATCGGCGACAAGACGATCGACCGCGAAGTCGCGCGATCGCGGACGGCACCGAATCCCGTCGGCCGCGCCGGAAGCGCACAAGACATTGCAGATGCCGTCCGGTTCCTGGTCGCTCGCGACCAAGATTTCGTGACCGGAAGCGTCCTCGACGTCACCGGGGGGGCGACGCAACTCGACGAGCGAAACGAACCGCACCCATGATCAACGGTGACGGTACGAACGACCATCGAGCTTTTGCATTGCCCGGCTCCCGGGCCAACTACGGACCCGATCGCATCGTCGAAGTCGAACGAATTGCGTTAGATCTTCGACCCGATTTCGACGCGGAAACGCTGGACGGGGTCTGCACCACGACGGTGCGAGCGCTCGACGAACCCGTCGAACGCTTGCAGCTCGATGCCGTCGATCTCGAAATCGCCTCGGTCGAACGCGACGGACAACCGCAGCAGTTCGAACGGCGCGACGGAAAACTCGACGTCTATTTCTCTCCGCCGCTTGGTGCGGGCGAGACGACGACCTTCGCGGTGAAATATCGCGTGTCGCACCCGCGCCACGGATTGTTCTTCATCAAGCCGACGCAAGCTCAGCCGCAAAAACGCGTGCATCTCTGGACGCAGAGCCAGGACGAAAACGCGCGGTTCTGGTTTCCGTGCATCGATCGTCCCAGCGAGAAACAGCCGACCGAGACGCGCGTCGATGTGCCCGCGGGTACCTTCGCGCTCGCGAACGGCGAGTTGGTCGAGAAAATCGAGCAGGACGGCCGGACGATCTATCGCTATCGCCAGGACGTTCCGCACAGCACCTATCTGATGACCATCGTCGCGGGGCCGTTCGTCGAAGTCGACCAGGGGACGGCCGGTGCCGGAAAAACGCCGGTACGGTACTACGTTTTGCCGGGGCGAGAAGCCGACGGCGAGCGCGCTTTCTCCAACACGCCGCGGATGATCGAGACGTTCGAAAAGCGCACCGGCCGCGCGTACCCGTACGCCCGGTATTCGCAAATTGCGGTCGCCGATTTTATTTTTGGCGGCA
>JBDTKL010000230.1:0-8507 GCA_039935355.1 Candidatus Tumulicola sp. | reverse complement strand
CTTCGCTCGCCGTTTCGCCTCTCGACGCTACCGTGCTGTGGGCCGGGTCGGCCGACGGTTTGGTGCATGTGACCACCGATCACGGCGCGCACTGGACCGACGTCACGCCGCCGCAACTGCCGCAGTGGGCGCAAATTAGTTCGATCGAACCGTCGCACGTCGCGCGCGGCGTCGCGTATCTCACGGCGTCGCGCTATCAGTGGGACGATTTTCGACCGTACGTGTATATGACGACCGATTTCGGCGCGCACTGGACGCTGATCGTAAGCGGCTTACCCAACAATCAGTATGCTTTCGTCGTGCGTCAAGATCCGCGCGAGCCGCGATTGTTGTTCGCTGGAACGCGCAGCACCGTCTACGTTAGCCTCGACGGCGGCGCGCGCTGGCAGCCGCTAACGCTCAACTTACCCGGCGTACAGATTCGCGATCTCGCGATCGACGTGCGCGAGGGCGAGCTCGTCGCGGCCACGCACGGCCGCGCCTACTGGATCTTGGATAATCTCGCACTACTGGAGCAATTGGCGCGACAAACGAACTACTCCGTGGCCAGCGCGCAGTTGTTCTCGCCAGAAAACGCGTGGCTCACGCAATCGTACGGCGACTTTCCGTCGGAGCTGTCGGGCGAGAACCCCAGTTACGGTGCCCGCGTCTATTTCAATCTTCCGGCCTCCTACAACGGCAGCGTGCCCACAACACTGTCGTTCGAGAACGCAAGCGGCACGGTGGTTCGATCGTTCGCACTGCACCTTGCACCGAAAAAGCCGGTCGAGCTCGATGAAGACCAGCAGGATGAAACGGATCAGGCGCACATCCGCGCCGTCTCGGAAGCGGCGGCGACGGCCGTAAAGCCGGGCATGAACGCCTTTCAGTGGGATATGAAGTATCCGCCGGCTTTCGATGCGCCCGGCTATAAGATTGATGAGACCGACGATTTCTCCGACAACGGTGACGGGCCCACAACGTTACCGGGTTCCTACACCGTAGTGCTGCAATACGGTACGCACGAGATGCGAGCGCCGTTTACGATTACGGTCGATCCGCGCGTTCATCCGGCGGCCGGCGCGCTCGAAGCGCGTCTGTCGCTCGAGTTACAGCTCCTTGGCGAAATCGACCGGCTCGACCGCAGCATGTCGGCGGCGCTCGCGGCGCGTGCACACGCTTCTCCGCAAACCGCGCGCGCGATCGACGAAGAGATCGCACACCTCATGCTGCTCGGCAAGCGCTCGAGCGAATACGACTCGGTGCTTCCGACGCAAGTCCGTGAGCAGTTGGCGTTCTTGATGAACGCGATGGAGGGCGCATACCAGGCTCCGACCCAGGCGGAGTACGATTCGTACGACGAGCTCAAAGGGCTGGCCGACGCCGGAATCGCGAAGCTATCTCAGCTGACGACCACTAAAAACTGACGTAGGCCCGTCGGACCCCTATCGCAGGTTGGTTCAACCGCAGATGTTGACAATACCATACTTCATGTTATATATATTTAACATGAAGGTAGATATTACGAACACCGGAGCCGAGCCGGCTCGGCCGATGGCGTATCGAGAAAAGATCACTTGGCTGTCCCTTGGCGCGATCGCGGTAGCGTTCGTGCCATACTTCACCATCGTCGCCCTGCGAATGCAAAACGAGACCGCGCTCGTCCCGCAGCTCGAACTCTATACCATTGCCGTCGCGATACAATTACTCGTTCTCGGAGCCGGCTACTGGTATCTTCGCCGGCAATCCCCGGGGGACGCGGCCATGCCGCCGGACGAGCGCGACACCGCAATCGTTAATCGCAGCACAACCACCGCGTACTATGTCTTGATGGCCGGTACGATCGTCGTCGGATGCATTATGCCGTTCAGCAATCGCGGCTTTGCGATCGTCAATGCGGCGTTCTTCGCGATTATTGTGGCGCAAGTGGTACGCTACAGCGTTGCCGCTGCTAGTTATCGCCGCCAAGCATGATCGCAGGAGCGATTGCCAATCGAGTCAGGCTGTTGCGTTTCACCAACGGCGAGATGTCGCAGGAGGATCTCGGCGTTCGCGTTGGGGTGACGCGTCAAACGATTGCTGCGATCGAAGCGGGGAAATACTCGCCGTCGTTAGAGACCGCGTTCCGAATAGCGCACGTCTTTAGCGTCCCGCTCGAGGATGCGTTCAGTTGGAGTCTGCGTCCGGACTAACCCGTTATTGCGCCGGTGCGAATCTGATGCCGGCGATTTTGCCGTCCTTATCGAGGACGAATGCTTCGTTGATTCCGGCCGTCTTGAACGTTACATGATAGACATATACCATGACTCCGCCCGCAGTCGCTTGCTGCCCCGCGATCGTAAACGTTACCGGGTCGCCGAGTGGTGCGAGTTGTTCGCTAACCTGTTTTATTATTTCCGGAGTCAGCGCGGCGTTCATTGTAGTGTCGAGCTGCGAACGGTCGACGTCGCCCGTTTGAAATCGATGAAGCCATTCTTTCGCGCGTGCCGTGATTTCGGGGGCGACCGTCGGTGCGGGCGCCGGTGCCGCAGTCGCTGCGGGCGGGGCAGCCGGCGGATCGGCCGCTGCGATCCCCGGTGCGATCAACATCGATACAAGGAAGGCCGCGCCCACTATTGGCTTGCTCATACGCATCGGTGCGTTTCCTACGGCTTTTTCACCTGCCCGGAGTGTCATGTGCGAGAGGAAGTTCGGTAGTGAATGGTCGATTTTGTGCGAGTGATTACGTGTTTCATTCGCTATCAAATCGACCCGTTCCAACGCGAAGCGTTCAAAGAATACGCAGAGATTTGGGGTCGTGTGATTCCCCGCTGCGGCGGCCGCCTTATCGGCTATTTTCTGCCGTACGAGGGCACCAACGACATCGCTTGGGGCCTAATCGCGTTCGATTCGCTCGCGGCGTACGAAGCGTACCGCCGACGCCTGCGCGAGGACGCCGACGGACGCGCGAACTTTGCGTTCGCTCAGGAACGAAAACTGATTTTACGCGAGGAGCGAACCTTCACCGAGGTCGTCCCCGGAACGTTTGCCACGAACTAAGCGTCTCTAATCACAGAGCGCGTGGTACACGGCGACGATCCGTTCGTCGCTAATCCCGTTTCGCTGTTCGACCGCCAGTGGATGGTCCGTCGGTTCCAATTCGATCCAGGGCCGCAGGCCAATCGGGTTTTGGTGAACACGCGCTTTTAACGATCGAGTCGCCGGCTCGTATGTCGGCAAAATGCTCGAAAGCCAACCAAACGCCGGCTCATCGTTTTCGCGTCCTTCGCTTTCCCAACGTCCTTCGATGCGAGCCAGGCTTGCATCGCCCAGCGAAACCCAGCACGTCCAAACGAACAACTCGTCGTCTCGGTACGGAAGCTCGAGGTTCGCAAGAATGAAGTGATGCTCGTCGATAGAGCAAAGCTCGCCGTCACGGGAAAAATCGACCGGATTCCCTTTTGAATCGATATCCGGTTTCTGCATGCGGTAAGCCATCGGCCGCCCCTCGTGCCGCTCTCCGCAGGTCGCGCAAGTAAAACCTACGACCACAGCGCCTTAATTTTTGCCGCGTCGGTGACGCCGCGGTTCGTGCCGAACTCGATCGCAACCGGAATCAGTGCCGGATCGACTAAGTTGATTTTGGAATATCCGGGCGGGCAGCCGACGACGATCAACTGAACTTGAGAGCCTCCGGCCTCGAGATTCTTGATCTCTTGATGGAGCGAGTTCGGGAAGCGGCTGAGGCGCAATCCTTGTGCTGCATCGCGCTCGTCGTCGCCAGATGCCAGAGAAACGATGAGCACGCGCTTCGCGCCGCCGAGGACGTCGGAGTGCGTCGATGTTTCGCACGTCCCGCCATCCATGGCCCGACGGTCTTTCAACCAGGTCGGTCCTGCGAGCCCCGGCCACGACGAACTGGCCGACATCGCGTCGATTGCTGGTATGCCATCTTTCTCGGCGACGATGAGTCGCTGTCCGGTGTAGCAATCGATTGAGCTCGTATGAAATTTTGGTGAAGGCCATGCTTTGCCGGCGCCCGTCAGCCGATTGATGACCGATTGCCATTCTTGCACGGGATTCGTGTGCGCAGCCATCGCGGCTCTACCTAGCTCTTGAATGTTGTGCACGCTTGCGGTTGGCAAGTTGTTGCCGACATAATCGGCGCGTTTCGAGCTGAAGGGCGGACTCAGCGAGTACTTCATTGCCGCAGGATTTCGCCCGAAAACTTCCATTTCGGCCTTCATGCGAGCGCCGGCGTTCTTTAGAATCGCGTAGGTGCCCAACGTTCCGGCAGACGTTCCGATCATGACGTCGGCGATTTGCAGATCCACGCCGCTTTTTGCAAGCGATGTTAGATAGCCCGAATAAAACGAAACGAGATAGATCGCGCCGCCGCTCATCGCGAGTCCCCGCTCTTTTCCAACCCCGAGCGGCGGCGTGTACGGAATCGGATGCGCCAGTCCGTCGTTCGGCGGAATCCCGCTGGCGAACGCAGGCGGCTTCCCTTCGGTCGGCGCATCGGCCAATGCAATGCCGGAACTGGTGAGGCCGAGCGCCGCAACCGCGCCCACAGCCGATGCAATCGCGCTCCGGCGCGTTAACGCAGAACCTTTGATCGGTGACGTCATCGTTGCGCGATTGCGCCCGGCGTGCGCTTGCTCCTCTTGCTAGGGCGTGAGCTCGAAGATCGTTCCCTGGCCGTGCGTTCCGCCGGCGACCGTCGTACCGATGAATCTTCCATTTGCTTCTTGCGTGAGGCCGTAGTACGGATACTGTCCGTCATTAGAAGCCCCAAAGCTATGCAGTACCTTTTCTTTGCCCGTTTTTGCGTCGACGCTGAAGATCGTGCCGCAATCGCAGGTACCGCCTCCGCCGGATGTCGTGCCGTAGAGCTGCGTGGCCGATGCAAAGATCAACGTGCTCGTGCTCAAGCTGCCGTCGTTTCCGCCCTTGAAGCTATAGAGAACACGCTCGTGATACTTGCTGCCCTTGCGAGCGAGTTCGAACACGGCGCCCAACCCGTTGGCGCCACCGTAGTAGGTTGTTCCATAGAGATTGCCAGCCGTATCCGCGACGAGCCCACCGTATGGGGAACCGGCGTCGGGCGTCCCCTTGAATGTGTAGAGCGTCGTCAGTTTTCCCTTACCGTTCGCTCCGGTCGACACTCGATAGACCGTTCCGTTACCTGATTCGCCGCCGGTTTCCGTTACGCCGTAGAGGCTTCCGGATGAATCGCGCAGCAACGCGCCGAGGCTGCCGGTTCCGCCATCACGCTTTCCGGTAAACGCGTGTAGCACGTTCACTTTGCTTTTGCCGTTTTGCAACTCGTACACCGTGCCGACGCCTGCCGTCCCACCGTCGGGGGCCGTGCTGTAGATATTGCCCGACTGGTCGGTCACTAGCGGACTTCCGGGGCCGAAGCCATCCTTTCCGCCGGTAAATCCATACAGGACGCGCTCGACTCCAGAGGCGTATTGGAAAACGACGCCGCAGCCATCGCCGGTGCAATACCCGGTACCGCCGGCAACGGTCGTTCCGTCAAGGTTTCCCTGCGCGTCGAACGTGACGCCGCCATGTGGATTCTTACCGTCGCCGTAGCACGTAAAGTTGTATAGCACCGATTCGGACCACGGTGGATTGGCCTGCGGCTGTGCTTCGAAGATCGTGCCACATATATACTTGCCGCCCACGACCGTAGTACCGTACACGTTTCCGTTCTTGTCGAGTGCGAGCTGCGTCGCGGCATTACCGCCGTCGTTTCCACCGGTGAAATTGTAGACGACCTGTTCGTTACTCGAACTCTTTTGCGCGCGCGCCATATTCGACGAGCTCGTTGCCGGCGGGCCTCCAAACGTGGAGTTCTGGCCTGCGCAACCCGCTAAAAACAGCGCTGCAACACCGATACTCGATAGACCGAGTACACGCGAACCGATCATAGGTCGCTCCCTCTCGAAAAAGTAGCTTGCTTGCCCTGTTTAGTAGCTTCGATAGACATGATGCGCGATACCTAAGGCGCATCGGAGATTATCGTTTCGTTTCTTCTTCGCGCTCCAGTTCCTCGATAAACATGCGTGCGAGCTTCGGCTCACCTGGCGCATTGGGGTCTTTCGCTGCGCGGCGATACGAGAGAAACCGCTCATGCAGCGCAAAAGCCTCGACGTATCCGAGACGTTCACGAAGGCGCCCGACGCTCTGGCCCAGCGTCAACAGCTCCTCTGCGTCGAAACTGCGTAGAGACGCGGCCAACGGGCTCGCCGCATGCGCAGCGTCGTTCGTTCCAAAAAGACCCCACACGCCCGACGCACACGTTTTCAGAGCCGCGTTGAGTCGCGTCTTGTAGCGTTCCTCGGCGATCGTCAAGTCGCGTTCCAGCCCGGCCAGTCGACCCATACTCGAGGAGTTTTATAGGCCTTCGGGTGAGACCGCGACACCGTCGATGGACGTCGCGCCGTTGTTTAGTGTCGTGATAAATTTACCCGATGGATAGTCGTACACCAGCACGCCGTCGACTTCGTCGTCTTGTATGTACAAATGCTTGAACGACGAGTCGAATGCGATATTGACCGGATCTTGTAGGCCTTGCGTGATCGTTTGCGACGGCGAAGTGCTGCCTGGGGGAAAGACGTACACCGCCGCGGCGTTCTGATCCGCAACGAGTAAATTGCCGTTGCCGTCAGTTGCATCACCGGCGGCCCAGCCGATTGGAATATTGAGATTCTTACCGGTCTTCGAGCCAGGCGCATACTCGTTCACCGCGCCTGGGCCCGCCCCGTGCGCCCCAGTGTTGTAGGAAACGTAGACGTTGCCGTGCGAGTCCAGCGCTACGCCGTGCGCTGGATACCCAATCGGAATCGTCAGCTTCGAACGCGTGCTGCCCTTTGGAAATTCGACCACTTTCTCGCCAACGAAATCGACGATATACACGAGCCCTTTCGAATCGACCGCGACGTTCAGCGGATAGGCGAAGCCGGTATATCGAAGCTTCCACGTCGTGGCGCCTTGTGGATACATCGTGACGGTAAAATTCGAATCGTTCGCGACATACAAATTGCCGTTCTTGTCGACAAAGCTCCCGGACGGACCGGAAATACCGTCGGTTATTTGCCCGATCGGTGCCGGATTCGCGCCCACACCGAGTTTCTTCGTATACAGGTAAACGATGTTGCTCGTCGAGCTCGAGAGATATAGTACGCCTTTGGACATCGAGTTTGGAGCGATCCAACCCATCGGGCGATGCGACGAAGTGGCAGCGGCACTACTTGGCACGCCGGCAACCGGCGACGAAGGCCCGCTACACGCCGAGCCGAGCACGAACAGCGCTATTGGTAGTGCGCCAAGTTTGTTTGCAAAGGTCACGAACGATTTCTCCCTTACCACGGATGCTGCGACAGCGGCGCCGCCGGATAGAGCGCAACGCCTTCGGGGCCGTCGACTCCATCGGTAATGGTGTCGACGAGTTTTCCGCTCGGATAGCTGAAGACGTCGACCGCGTTATCGACCGAATCGCCGACGAAGATTCGCGATTCCGAATGATTGAATCGGACGGAAATCGGGTTGTACATCGACTGTGCGAATGTCTTGGACGGCGACGCTGAGCCCGGCGGGAAAACGAGCACTCCAGGCAGTCGCTGATCGGCCGTAACGATATCGCCGGATGTATCGAGGACGATACCTCCCGGCGCTCCCGTATCGATGCCGAGATCAGTCCCCGGCGACTTTCCCGCGAGATATTCTAAAACGATCCCGTTCGAAAAGCTCGATGTGTACGTCGTCACGTACGCGTTGCTCTTGGCGTCGACGGCGACGTCGATCGGGTACGGAATGCCCGTAAGCGTCGAACTTTGCGAGTTCGTTCCCTGAGGAAAGATGGCCACCGAACCAGCTCCAAGATTCGTGACATACACGTTTTGCTTGTCATCGACGGCGACCGCACCGGGCGAAGAGAGCCCTTGCGAATACGTAAAGCTTACGCTGGTACTGCCCGCTGCATATTCGGTGACCGTATTGCTGGGGGTATTCGTAACGTACAGATTGCCTTTAGCGTCGGTCGCGGCGCCTTCCGGCCCTCGAATGCCCGCGGTAATCTCTCCGATCGGCGCTTGGTTTTGGCGCTTGCCGGTGACGCAGTAGATGCTCACATAGTCGAGCCAGTAACTCGAAACAAACAACTTCTGCTTGCACGTTTTCGCTGCCGACGAGAGCCAGCCCGGGCCGTGCCCGAGCGGATGGGTTGGCGGCCGCGTCCGCGCAAGCAGCTGCGGCGATTCGAGCGACACCGGAGCGGAAACGTGGGCGGCCGCTGACACCCCAGCGCTCGCCGCGCCCGGCAACGCACTGGTTGCGGTGGTTTGTGGTGAGCACGCAGCGAGGAGCGTCAGCGTACACGCCAGTGCCCCACCGCCCCCGAAAATAGCAATCCGATTCGTCATGCAAGAACGTTCGGAAAGTAGCCCGCGTCAACCCCCACTAGCTGGCGACGCGTCACTGAGCCGTCGCTCGAACTCGGCAAACTTCTCTAGACTTTGCTCGCGCGCGGACCATGATCT
>JBDTKL010000229.1:0-4734 GCA_039935355.1 Candidatus Tumulicola sp. | reverse complement strand
GTCGGTTCGGCGGCCGTGACGTTGCGCCAATTGAAGAAGGCCTATCGTTTGTTCATGGCCGCGGGCAAACCGGAACCGACCGATCTGCATGCGACCGGCTACGTGCAGCGCGTCGAGGCCGAACTCGACGAAGACATGAACACTTCCGCGGCGCTGGCGGTGATCTTGGACTTTGCCTCCAATGCCGAAGCGATCGCGGCCAAAGCCGGTGCGGCTTCGACCGCCTATGAGTTCGCCTACCTGTTGACGTTGCTCGGTCTCGCACCCGACGATCGCTGGCTCAACGAAGCGCCGGCCGAACTGCCGTTGGATTTGATCGACCGGCTTCCGTCCGACCTCCTGGCGCTCGTCAATGGCGCGTCGCGCCAGGCTGCGGTCGAGTGCATCGTTGTATTACGAAGCCAGGCGCGCGCGGATAAGAACTGGGTGGAGTCCGATCGCCTGCGCGACGTGCTCGCGACCTGCGGCGTCGTGCTCAAAGATTCGAAGGACGGAACGACGTGGACCGCCGCGGGATAAACCGGCGCCGCCTTCCCCGGCCGCCCTTCGACCTGGACGACGCGTTGTACGGGATTCACACCGTCGCCGAGGCGCTGGCCGCCGGCGAACGCCTCCGCGAGCTGCACGTGGCCGAAGACCGGCGACGGGATCCGGCCGTGCGCGAGCTTTTGGCGCGAGCCGCCGAGGAGAACGTCGAGGTCGCGTTCGAGCCGCGCGAGTTCTTCACGCGCATTCCGTTTCGCGCCCATCAAGGCGTCGTGGCGCTGGCCGAGCCGTTCGCCTACGCGACGCTCGACCAAGTGCTTGCGCAGCGCAGGCGGGACGAGCCATCGTTGTTCGTCGTCCTGGATCACCTGACAGACCCACATAACGTCGGGGCGATTCTGCGAACGGCGGAGTGTGCCGGGGCGAATGCGATGATTTTGCCCGACCGGCGGTCGGCCAGCATCAATGCGACCGTGCGCAAGGCTGCCGCCGGCGCGGCCGCCCGGGTCCCCGTCGCCCAAGTCGGCAATCTAGCGGTTGCCGTTCGGACCCTCAAGAAGGCCGGCATTTGGGTGGTGGGAGCCGACGCCGAGGCGCCGACTGCCATGAACGAGGGGGATCTGGACCGCGATCTGGCGATCGTCGTGGGCGCCGAGGGCGACGGCCTCTCGCAGTTGGTCCGCCGGGAGTGCGATTATTTGCTGCGGATCCCGATGAAAGGCAAGCTTGGGTCGCTCAATGCGTCGGTTGCGACCGGTATCTTGCTGTTCGAGACCTTGCGCCAGCGGCGACAGGCGGTACGAGCGACATAGTTGACGATGGAGGGGGGGCCTCCTATACTATCCTTTGACACGATCCCCGGAAGGTAGACAAATAACCATGGCAATGACCCAGCCCGTTTCGGATGGACTGGACTATCACGAGCGCGTCGACGAGGACCTCGTCGCGATCGCCAAAACGGGCGACAACCTCGCGATGGAATATTTACTGAACAAGTATAAAAATTTCGTCCGTATAAAAGCCAAGAGCTATTTTTTGATCGGTGCAGACCGCGAAGACATCATTCAGGAAGGCATGATCGGCCTGTACAAGGCCGTGCGCGACTTCAAAGCCGACAAGCTTTCGAGTTTTCGCGCGTTCGCCGAACTGTGCATCACGCGACAAATTATCACCGCGATCAAAACCGCGACCCGTCAGAAGCACATTCCGCTCAATCAGTACATCTCGCTGAACAAGCCGATCTACGATGAGGACAGCGAACGCACGCTACTCGACGTCATGGCGTCGCAGAAGACGTCGGATCCCGAAGAGCTGGTCGTCACGCAAGAAGTGTCCGACGACATTCGCCAGCGTATCCGGCAGAATCTATCGGAGCTCGAATCGCAGGTGCTCGAATCGTATCTGGAAGGCAAAAGCTACCAGGAAATGGCGCGCGATCTCGGACGTCACGTGAAGTCGATCGATAATGCGTTGCAGCGCGTTAAGCGCAAGATCGAAAAAAATCTCGCCGAATTCGAATTTCAGTAGGCAGAAGTCGCCGATCGCTTCGCTCGACGATTTCTGCCACTAAAATAGTAAGCGCTCGCGAGCGGCTGCGCTTTCTGAAATAACAGTTTCAAACGAATATCAACTAAACGAAACGTCTCCAATATGCTGGAGACGTTTTTCGTTAGCCGACGGCCGGATTCGAACCGGCGACGCCTTTCGGACGTGATTACAAATCACGCGCCTTCAACCGCTCAGCCACGTCGGCGTACGGCCGCCGTTTTCACACTTATGGGGAGCGACCCCTACCGAACGACGGTCCAATCGATCAAGCGATACTCTTCGCCGGTCGCCGTTACGGTCATAACACCATCGCCGAAACGGTTGGCATCGATTGCAGCGACGCGCGATCGCGCGTCGGTGAGAACGGCTTGCACGCGGCGCTCGCCTCGCGATCCGCGTGCTGCTGAATCCGTCCACACATCGAAGCGGTAGCCGCCGCTCATCGAGGCCGCCGGAACACGCAGCGCTGCCAGCCGGCCGTTGCGGAAGACGGCCTCCGCGGCCATTTTAAACGTGCCGCTCAACGTGCCGCCGGTAAGTGCGTACGCCGGACGGGCGATCGGGCAGGTGGTTTGCAGCGTTCCCCCAGCGATCGATAACGATCCGATCGGCCCGACGAACAGTCTGCCGATTTGACTCGACGAAACGACGGTCCGGCCACGCAAGGGTGAGATAACGCGTTGTGCGGTGTGATCCATCGATGCGCTTTGCCAGCCGAACGTTGCATCGAGCGACGGAATTCCCGCGGCGTCGTAGCCGGCGGATGCATCGCACCGTCTCGGAGAGCCGCGTAATGCGATTTCCTCGGATCCAGACACGGACTGTAGCCGGCTTCCGACGGTTAAGCGGGTCGACGTCGTCAAGATAAATCCGTCGCTTGCGATCGGCTGGCCGGTCGGAGCGAAAATGGCATTGCTGATCACGGTAACGCTATCGCGCAGCGCGACTGGAGCGGTCGCATCGCGAGCATAGATCCAGGTCGATCGATCGATGGTCTCGCTATCGCCGGACGCGTTACGCCGCACGTACACGCTGACGCGCGCCGGGTTGGTACAACGACGGTCGTAATATTGGGCGACTTCCTGCGAGTCGGGATCTCCACTGCGATCGGGTACGAACGACTCGACGCCGTCGTGGCAGACATCGTTCGGAACGGCGGCCGTTGCGGGCAGCGGCCAGAAGCCGTCGCCGTCGGAGAGGCTGCGCAACGGAGCGCCAAAAGCATTGGCGGCATTGAGAGCGATGGCCGTGACGGCGGAGTCGGTCGTGCTGTGCGCAACGATTGCGGCTGCGTCGCCGACCGTTTCGTCGCCGGGAGCGGCTTGCAAGGCTTGCATAGGAAAATGATGCCCGGTACACGCGCCAAACGCGAGCACCGCACTCAGTGCGATCAACCGACACCGGGCTAGTATCCGCACTTCTCCTTGCGTACGTCGACGTACGTCCGTATTGCGCGTAGCGTGCCGACGGCCTCGCGACACGGGTGAGATGTTGGTGAGAGCACGGGTTTTTTCGTTCTTTCGAGGACTCCGGTCGCGCAGTAGCGTAGCCTGGTGAGCGATTCGTGGGTAGGTGGCCGAGTGGTTAATGGCGCCAGGCTGTAAACTTGGTGTGCGAAAGCGCTACGCTGGTTCGAATCCAGCCCTGCCCACCATGATACCGCGGGCGTTGCATAATGGTAATGCCCTTGCCTTCCAAGCAAGAGTCGCGGGTTCGATTCCCGCCGCCCGCTCCAACTCCGCCGTTGTAGCTCAGTGGTAGAGCACCCCCTTGGTAAGGGGGAGGTCACGAGTTCAATCCTCGTCAACGGCTCCATTTAACCGCCGAGGATCTCGAATGCAGCTATCACGCAAGCGCCTATTTGCTACTGCCGCGTCGTTTGGCATCGCGACCGCCGCCGCGAGCATCGTCCGCGCGACCGCCGCTCCCGCAGCCATCGCGCCCGCCATGGCCGCGCCGCCGGCAGCGTTGATCGGCGCGTGGGCGCTCGAGACGTTCGTGATCGACGAACACGGTGGATCGCAGAAACCGCGATTCGGTCCCAATCCGGTTGGCTACCTGATCTACACGGCCGACGGGCATATGTCGGCCACGCTGATGGGCGTCCATCGGGCCGCGCTGCAGGCGCCGGACGGATCGTCGTCGAGCCGTCAGGACGTCACCGAATCGCTCGCGAACTTTCTCTCGTACGCCGGTCGCTTCGAAATACGCGGCGATCGAGTCTTTCATCACGTCGAAGTCAGCGTCTTTACCAACTTGGTGGGGACGACGCTCGAGCGCCAGTTTACCCTGGCCGGCAACACGCTGACGATCCGCACACTGCCGCCCGAGATTTGGGGCAGCTCCAACCGTTTGGTATGGCGTAAAGCCTGACGCGGTAAGCGTTATTGCTTGACGACGCTCACGGCCGAACCAATTCCCTCGTCGAGGCTGGCGCCAATGGTAAACAAGGGGTCGCCGCCGGCCGGGTACTCGAACACGTCGGTTCCGGCAACGATGTATTTGCCTTTTACCGTTGCTTAAGGGACGTCGCAATAGCCCGACTGGCACGCGAGTACGGTCGAACCGGTCACCTTTCCGTTGGCCTTAACGTGGTAGAAGGTCGGGACGGTCGACGTGCCTTGGCCGCCGATGGCCAGGCTCTTAGTTTTGTTCGCCCAGGCGACGGTGCCAGGGAAGCTGAGCGTCACGCCGTTCGGT
>JBDTKL010000228.1:0-8571 GCA_039935355.1 Candidatus Tumulicola sp. | reverse complement strand
GATCGATCCCGACGGCGGCAGCCGCTCGATCATTATCTTCAAAGGCCCCGGCATGTGCGGAGCCAAAGCCGCGTCGACCAGCGATCCGAACGGACAACCGGTGGATGCTGCCAGCAACGACTCGCTTACTGGCAAAATTGCCGTTGCGAACATGATGGACAACGACAGCAAGGACGGCAGCGTCTCGTTATGTACGATGAAGGGCGGCTGTAAAGTCAACCTGACGAATCCCGCCATCTTCGAGATGGTCGGCGTTGCGATGGACCCGAAAGGCGACTGCTGGGCATCTGCATATAGCCCGCAGTTCACGCCGAAGTTGGTGTACTTCGCGAAATGCAAGGGTGCCGGGGTCGTTGCGACCGGGTATCAAAACACCAGCCCGGGCGGCCTCGACATCGACAGCGCCGGTCATCTCGTTGCGATCGATAATTCCGCCAATAACATCGGAGCGTTGATGGTCTACTCAGGATGCAACCCGGCTTGCACGGTCGTCGGCGGCCCGTTCTCGTTGCACGGCGAAACGTTCTGGGGCCATCTCAACCAAAAGTCGACGGAATTTGCAACGGCAAATTACGTAGCCGGCGAGATCGACGTGTATAAGTACAGCACGACCGCTCTCACATTTTTATACAGCTACAACAATGGTCTTACGCCCAGCGCATCGGTGAAAGGCGCCGCTTACAACCCGCGTTCCAACGAGTAGAACCTCCCGGTCGATGTGAATTTAGATGCCGACCGGATACGCCTCCTCGCCGTGGAGGGCGATGTCGAGGCCTTGCTGTTCGGCGGCCTCATCGACCTTCACGCGCGTAACGAAGTTGATCAACCACAACGATACCCATGTGAAGACGAACGCGTAGGCGCTGCAGAGCACCGCTGCGGTGAGCTGCTTACCTAAGAACGACGGATTTCCGCGCAGTAGGCCGTCCGCGCCGCCCGGGTTCCACAGCGTCGACGCAAATACGCCAAGTAGCACGATTCCTAGGAATCCGCCGACGCCGTGGACGCCCCAAACGTCGAGTGCGTCGTCCCAACCCATCTTGTTCTTGAGTGCGACCGCGTAGTAACACACCAGCCCCGCAGCCAGTCCGATAATCACGGCAGTCAGCGGTGATACGTACCCTGCCGCCGGCGTAATCGTTGCCAAGCCGGCGACCGCGCCGGTCAATAAACCCACGAACTTCGGTTGGCGGCCGCTCGCCCACTCGATCGCGAGCCACGCGACTGCTGCGAACGACGCGGCGATGTCGGTGTTGAGAAATGCCGATGCGGTGACGGCGTCGACGCGAAGTTCGGAGCCGGCGTTAAAACCATACCAACCGAACCACAGCAGACCAGTGCCCAACGCGATCAGTGGAACGTTGTGTGGCCGGTTCTCTACGACGGCGCGTTTTCCGAGATACAGCACCGAGGCGAGCGCGGCAAAACCGGCCGACGCGTGCACCACGATACCGCCTGCAAAGTCGAGTACTCCCCACTTCGCCAACATGCCGTCCGGACTCCAGACCATGTGGACGAACGGGAAATACACGAAAATCAGCCATGCGGTCAAGAACCAAAAGTACGCCTTGAACGTGACCCGATTTGCGAAGGCGCCGGTAATCAAGGCTGGGGTGATGATCGCGAACATCATCTGATACGCGATGTGCACGATCAGCGGAATACCCGCGTCGTTCCCTGTAAACATCGTGTGCAGCGTTACGCCGTTGAGAAAGAAATACGTCGCAGGATTGCCGATGATCCCATGCCAGTCTTGGCCGAAACACTCGGAGTATCCAAAAATGAACCATAAGACGGTGGTCCACCCCAACGACATGAAGCTTTGCATCATGATCGTCAGCACGTTTTTGCGCTGAACGAGGCCGCCGTAAAAAAATGCGAGCCCCGGGGTCATAAGCATGACTAGGCTCGCGCATAACAACATGAAAGCGGTGTTTCCGATATTTATCGAGGCCGTTGCGGAATTCATCGGCAGTCCTCCTGACGAGACGTTCTAGTTCATGAACGAAATCCCGGCGCCGGCGTAGTGTTGCCGTTGGCCCGGGATGAAGGACGGTTGGAATCCATACTCTATATCGATCTGCACGTGTTGGCCAAAATCGCGTTGATAGAAAACGTCGACGAAGCTTTTCGAACCCAAATTCGGCCCGGCCGACGAGAAATACGCATACTCGGCGCTAATTTGCGAGGGTCCGCCCGGAAGCGCGGCGGTTAGGGCGATCGTCGGAGTGAAGGCAAAGTACGACTGCGGCACGCCGCCGGCGTTGTACGCGCTCAACGCATTGAAGCCGAGCGTCCCGCTGGCCGAAAACTCCGAGTTTAGCGTGTAGCCCCAATTAAAGTTTCCCGTGAACGTTGCGTTGCCGCCGCCGAATGCCGGCGACCCGGTCGGAACGGTGAATGAGGCGTTGACGCCCCACAACGCTCGTGACGAATACCCGAGTTCGTACTTGGCACCAAAGCCGAGATCGCTCATCCCGTCGACTGGAAGGCCCAGTGACGATGAATGATTCTCGGTGACCGGGCCAACTTCGAAATCGAGGTGCGGATCGAAGGTGCCGATGCGCAACAGCGATTGCGGATAGCTTATGGTATTTGCTCCGCCGACGGTAACCAGGTTGGTGTAGCCGTTTTCCAAATCGACGTGGTCCGGACGAACGGTGCAAACGCCGGTTCCGAAGCTCGGTCGATTGACGATCGCCATGAGGCTCGAGCAGGGGTCGCTCGGGGCGGCCGGTGCGGAACTCGTTGCCGGAGTGGGTGTCGAATTCGGAGCGGTCTGCGCGACCGCGCGCGGCGCTGAGATGAGGGCGATGAGCGCGAGTACCGCTCCGATCGAAGCCGGCAATCGGTATGCGCGGATGCGTCTTTGGCCTTGGCACGCGATTTGGTTCAACGGCAGCTCCCTCGTCCGGCGGCGCTCGCTTGCCAGTTCGACGAGACCGTCAATGGAGCTTGCAAAAGATAACTTGAGTCAATTCACTGGCAGACCTCAAAAATAGTGCGACGTCCATAAGCCGACCTATTATTTGGTAACGTAGGTTTTCTTCCCAATTTTCGCACGATTACGTGTTTCGCGTGCCGCTGGCGATAGTTCGGCGCAATTTCCGGTCACGGGGGGCGGCCGAGCGTCCGTCGTACGTTTGCAGCCGCTACTTTAAAGGGGGAATCTATGTATCGAAACTCAGGGCGCCCGATTCGCATCGTTTCGGTCGCGCTCGCTGCCGTCATTGCCGGTTGTAGCGGAAGTCCGAGCAGCGGCTCGGCGCCGCTTCCGGTCACATCGCAATCTTCACGGATTCTCGACGCGGTTCGCATAGCCGCTCCACGCGCGAAGATCACCGGTAAGATCAAACACGTCGTTATCATCATTCAAGAAAACCGGAGTTTCGACGATCTCTTTCAAGGGTTTCCAGGCGCCGACACGCAGTCGTACGGGTACACCAGCACCGGCGCTAAAGTCACGCTGCAACCCATTGGACTCGAAGCGCCGTGGGACATCGATCATAGCTCGACGTCATTTTTTCAAGCCTGCAACGGCACCGGGTCACTGCCCGGAACGAATTGCCAAAACAATGGCTTCGATCGCGAATACGTCGGTTGCGGCGGCGGCGGTCCGCCGTGTCCGAACGCGCATCCGATGTACGGGTACGTGCCGCGCAGTGAATCGCAGCCGTACTTTGACATGGCGTCTCAATACGTGATCGGCGACCGGATGTTCACGTCGCATCTGGACGCCAGTAGCTTTATTTCACACCAGTACATCATTCGCGGTAATGCCAGCTCGTCGGTCGATTACCCGTCGAGCACGTGGGGCTGCGACGGTGGTCCCAGCGATAAGGTGAACACCATCAATCAACAGCGTCAGATCGGGTCGCCGGTCGTTCCGTGCTACGACACGCAGACGCTCGGCGACGAGCTCGACACCGCCAAGCTGAGCTGGGGATATTACACCGCCTCGATCTACGGCGACGGCAATATATGGAACGCCTATCAGGCAATCAGCCACATTCGCTACGGTAAAGACTGGAGTCGCAACGTCATCACACCGCAGTCGAAGTTTTTTGACGTTGTCAGTTCCGGAAAATTACCGGTCGTCAGTTGGGTGACGCCTACGTGCGAAAACTCGGACCACGCGGGCTGCGGTTCGAACACCGGCCCTGCTTGGGTGACGTCGCTCGTCAATGCCGTTGGTGAAAGCAAATACTGGAAATCGACTGCAATCTTCATCATGTGGGACGAGTACGGCGGCTGGTACGACCACGTGCCGCCGCAGATGGTCGACTACGACGGTCTCGGCATGCGTGTACCGCTCGTCATCATCTCGCCATACGCCAAGAAGGGCTACGTTTCGCACGTCCAATTCGAGCACGGCAGCATCTTGCGGTTCACCGAAGATCAATTCGGATTACCGAGATTGGCAGCATCCGATACGCGGGCGAACTCGCCGGAAGACGATTGCTTCGACTTCACACAGAAGCCGCGCAAGTTCAAGCCGTTCAAGGCTTCGCTTGACATGAAAGGGATCTTAGCGCAGCCGCCCGATCATCGCGTTCCCGATAGCGAATAGCGGCTGGTAAAGAAAAATCGGCGTACCGTCGTTTGACGGCGCGCCGATTTGTTTTACCGGGTTACGGTGTGAGCTAGTGGGACGAGGGCGCGACCCACAGGGTGGAATCTTGCCATTTCACTTTGATCGGAACGCACGAGGTCACTTGATTTCCGGCGTACGTCACATCGTTGTACAACGAGAAGTGATGGTTAATTTGCTGGCCCGGCGAGAACGTGCCGTAGTCGGTCACCGTACGGAGAAAATGCTGTGCGGCGTTGCGGTAGCCGACCGCAAACGTGATTTGTGCTGCCGGTTTCTTGCCGTAGATGATGTAGTCTATGGCCGTACCACCGGCCTTTTTGCTTAGCGGCTTCGGCGGAAGGATGGAGCACTGCTTGACGGCCACGGGTGCGGCCGCCTGAGCCGGAGCTAGCGACATGCCCGTCAGAACGCCGGCGACGCCGATCGAAATGGCAAGCCGAGCGAAGATTTTCATTATGAGGAATTCCTTTCGAGAACATAGGTGAACCAAAACTGACGCGGACTCTGGTGCCGCTTCGCTCGCTTCCTTCGGCCCATGCGGGCGGTCCGTCCTCTGCCTTTCGTGCAACACGAGCGGCTATGGTGCCGGCGCGGAGGCCTCGACCGAGCCGGGCTCGACGATGCGGAGGCGTGCGCGCGAACCGGCCGTGACGTTCCAACGCGCGGTTTCGCGGAGGCCCGGCGCGTACAAGCGAGCAGAGACGGCACCCGTCGCTCGATTCCAGTCCACGTTTCCGTAGACCGGAAAGTCGGCAGTCCAGCGCACCGCGTGCAGTTCGATGCGGCTTCCGGTTGCGGTCGGCGCCACATTGAAGCGGCCGCCGCGCAGACCTTCGCCTGCGGCAGTGCCGAACTGTTGCGCGCGGGCCAATGCATCGCCGGCGGCCGCTACCGCGTTCGCAGCGTTCCGAAGCGTAGCGAGCGACGCGGAGCCGCGAGCGAGGGCGGCCGGGGGCATTTCGGAGCGCGTTCGGGCAAACGTGTCGATCAGTCGCATAGCCGGGATGCGTGCGGCGCAGCTGGTGTTGAGTGAGTGTCCCGCCAGAAACGTTCGTACGAGCGCGGATGCGCAGTTCCACGGATCGTCGATGGCCGTCACGTGGCCGGTGTTCCGAACGATGATGCGTTGCGAGCGCTCGAACAGTTTCGCAGCCGCGTCGCCTTCCGACGGCGTCGTGATCGTATCGAGATCGCCGGTCAGCACCAACGCCGGCACGTCCGGCATATGCGTTCCGGGTGGAAACGGTTGTCCGGTCGGGTGCCCGGCCGGCGCGACCGGCCAGTTCTGGCAGAGCGGTACGTACGCGTAATCCAGCGGAATGCTCAAAAATTCTCCGACCGTGAACGGCGCGTAGAGTTGCGGATTCGATTCGGCCGTACGGCGTTCGATCGATCGCCATTGCGCTTGCCGAGGCGCGGGCGCCAAACGCATATCGTACGCTTGCGGATTGTCCGTGCAGCTCGCAGCAACGAACAACCCGTTGCTTTCTTCGCGCGCGTCGCTCGATGCGGCTTCTTCGAAATCCGCTGCCTCACGCGCTAGCCGCCGTAGCGGTATGCCGTCGCGGCGTTCCAGCGACGCGCGAACTGCAGCATCCAAGTCGCGATACACCAGCGAATCGAGCCCAGCGGTGTCCATCACGAACGCCAGTTGTGATGGATCGATCGGTCCGCGTCCGGCCCGCAGTAGCGCGAGAACGCGACCGATGCGAGGCATGGCCGCTCCCCGCGCCGCGCACTGTGGCGAGCGCCTGCAGACTGCATCGAATGCATTGGCGATCGCGGGTGTCGTACTCGAATACCACGGATCGAGGCCGCCGGCTGGATATGCGCCGTCTAACACGATGCGGCGCACTCGGCCGGGGTGCCGGGCCGCAAATGTTTGGACGAAAAATGTGCCGTAGGAATCGCCATACAGGTCCGCACGCGCTACACCCAGACGGTCCATCAACGCATCGAGATCGTCTGCCGCTTCGGCCGATCCGTACAGTCCCGCGGCGGAGCCGAGCTGTGCACCGCACCGAGCGATGGCCGACAACGTCATCGACCCGCCCTGCAGTGCGCGGCAATCGATCGCGCCCGACCGCCCGGTTCCGCGATCGTCCATTAACAGCATGTCGTGCGTCGACAGGAGCGGTCCGAACAGCGCGCGATACGCATCGCGCGAAGCGCCCGACGGATAGCCGGGCCCACCTTCGGCGGCGACGATCGTTCCCGCGGAGGGTACGTTACGACGTGCGTGCGGCAGCCAGGTGAAGCCGATGTCGATGCGACCTGCGATTCGTCCGGTGGTGTCGAGTGGACGCGCCAGCGAGCCACAGTAGTATGTTTGATGCGCGCCGCACGGGTGCAACACGAGCGAACCGGCGAGCAACGCAGCAGCAAGCACGATAGATTACATCGGCACTTCGAGGCCGAGCTTGGCTTGCGAATCGGCTGGAATGCCCAAGCTCGCACCGATCGGTCTCGAGTTCTGCTTCAAGAAGACGTAGAACGCGCGACGCGTCGAGCGAAAAATACCGGACCGCTGTGCGACGATTTGTGGATCGGCCATATAATACGTCGTGTCGGGATCGTCGAGTTGCAGCCCGGAAACCTCGCACGCCTTGACGATGTACCGGATATCGGGTTTTTCCATGAAGCCGAAGCGAGCGGTGACGCGAATCAAGCCGGGCGACAGCCGCTCGACGACCACCCGGCGCTCGTCGTTGAGATACGGATCGTTGGTCGGCACGACGGTCAGCAGAATGATTCGTTCGTCGACGCTGTGCATTCGTGCCCAGTGGTGGCGTAGGACGAACGGAACGCCCTGATGGTCGGCGGTTAAAAAGACGGCGGTGCCTTCGTACGGACGTCCGAGGCGGTCGCCGACCTCGGCCAAAAATTCCTCGACCGGTTGCGACTGCTCCACGTGGCTCAGCGCGATGCGTCGCCGGCCGAATCTCCACGTGTAGGCGATCGCGAACACGACCAAACTGACGGCGATCGGAAACCAGCCGCCTTCGGGGATTTTCGGAAGCCCGCCGATCACGAAGAGGACTTCGATAGCAAGAAACGGCGCGGTGCTGAGCGCCGCTACCCATGGCGACCACTGCATTGTATCTTTGACGACCACGTAGTACGCGATCGACGTAACGACCATCGTCACGGCGACGGCCAGTCCGTATGCGTTGGCCAAGCGCTCCGAACTGCGGAACGCGATCACCAACGAGATGCACGCGACCGCTAGTAACCAATTGATCGCGGGCACGTAGACCTGTCCGCGGTGCATCATCGAGGTGTAGACGACGCGCATCCGCGGGATAAAGCCGAGTGCGATGGCTTGTTTGGTGAGTGTGAAGACGCCCGAGATCAAGGCTTGCGACGCGATGATGGTCGCCAGCGTCGCGATCCCGACGACGACGAACAGCATCGCGGATGGAACCAAATTGTAAAACGGGTTGCGGACCGCGCTCGGATCGCTCAGCACCAGCGCGCCTTGTCCGATGTAGTTCAATGCCAGCGCCGGAAACACGACGAACGTCCAGGCTTTGGCGATCGGGCCTCGCCCGAAATGCGACATGTCGGCATACAGCGCTTCGACGCCCGAAACGCACAAGACGATCGCGCCGAAAACGGCGATCGCCGCGATGCCGTGGCGCGCAAAGAACGACACGATGTACCACGGTTCGATCGCATGCAGCACGCTCGGATGTTGAACGATGCCACCCACGCCCAACGCGCCGATCGTTACGAACCAGATCAGCATGATCGGTCCGAAAACGTTGCCAATTTTTTGCGTGCCGCCTCGCTGCACCAAAAACAACGCTGCCAACACGCCGACCGCGGCGGGAAGGATGAATGGCTTCGCGGCCGAGGTGGCGACTTCGAGGCCTTCGACCGATGACAACACCGAGACCGCCGGCGTTATGATACCGTCGCCGAACAACATGCCTGCCCCGAGGATGATCAAGAACGTGAGCCAGGTGCCTCTGGGC
>JBDTKL010000227.1:0-2618 GCA_039935355.1 Candidatus Tumulicola sp. | reverse complement strand
TGCATCGATTGTGTTGCGGGTTGCGGGTCGCCGACGGCCGTGCGCGCTCCGTATTGCGGCGGCGTTAGCCGCAGCACGGCGGCGCGAATGGTCGACGCCAACCATGCGTCGCCGGCCGGCGTACCGGTTACTTGTAGGTTGGTTTGCGACACGATCGTTCCGGCATCGAACGCGACGCGAACCGGGACGTCGGCGACGCCGCCGCCGGCATCGACAACGTGTACGATATCGCTTCCCGTTGCTTGCGTCGCGGTGACGACGATCGATCCGCTTGCCGGATCGACCGCAACGGTGACCAGACGCTGCTCGGCCGTTGCGCTCACCTGCCCGCTCGCGCCGGAAACCTGGAGCGTGCGCTGCTGCGCCGGATTGAGTTGCAACGTCGCCGGCGATACAGAAAGCACGCCTGGGCTGGCCGACGGCGATGGGACCGGTGCCGTTTGGTCAGGCGACGGTGGAACCGGCTGAGCGACCAGGAGTCCGGCCAGTAGAGCGTGGAGCATCGCTATCTATCCGCCATCGCCCAAGAGGCCTCATGCAGAAATCGACGCCGCCTCCAAAACGCTTCCTCGAAGACTTCACGGTGGGCGAGGTCTTTGAAACCGCGTCGGTCGGCGTGAACGCTACCGAAATCCTGACTTTCGCCGAGTCGTTCGACCCGCAACCGTTTCATCTCGACGAAGCGGCGGCGCGGGCCGGTTTTTTCGGCGGATTGGTCGCCAGTGGCTGGCACACGGGCGCCCTGACGATGCGCCTCTTTGTTGAGAGCGGCGTTATGCGCGAGATCGGCGTCATCGGTTTCGGCGTCGACGAACTGCGTTGGCTCGCGCCGGTAGCGCCCGGGGACGAGCTGCACCTGCGTGGCGAGGTCGTCGAAGTGCGCCAGCGACCACATCGTCCCGCCCGTGGAATCGTGCGTATACGCATCGAGACCGTCAACCAACACGGATTGACGGTCATGACGCAGATTCCCAACTTGGTCGTTCCGGCGCGGCCGGAACACCCGTAGCGGACGGTTAGTTAACGGCGGCTTCGGTCGGCGGAGCCGCCGGCGGTTCGACCGACGGAATCTTGGTGTACTTCATCTTCTCCGGAGCGTCCGGGTCGACGTCTCCGAGAATATGATCGCCGGATTTGAAAGTGCCCTTGAGCATTTCCTCGGCCAGCTCGTCTTCTACATTCCGCTGAATCGCGCGGCGCAACGGACGCGCGCCGAACTGAGGATCCCAGCCCTTCTTCGCCAGAAGAATCTTCGCAGCTTCGGTGACCTTGAGCTCCATTTCTTGGGCTCTGACTTCGCGAATGACCTTATTGAGTTCCAGCGTAACGATCTGCTCGATCTCGTCGCGCGTAAGCTGATGAAACACGACGATCTCGTCGACGCGATTGAGGAACTCAGGACGGAACGTCGACTTGACCTCTTCCAACACCTTATTCTTCATACGCTCGTAGGCTTTGGCTTCGTCGTCGGCGGTGCTCTTCTGCGGTCTAAAGCCAATGTCGGACGTGGTCGTCATGCCTGTCGCGCCGACGTTGGATGTCATCACGATCACGCAATTTTTAAAGTCGACTTGGCGCCCTTGCGAATCGGTCAAACGCCCGTCGTCTAGGACTTGCAGTAGCAAGTTGAAGACGTCCGGGTGTGCCTTTTCGATTTCGTCGAGCAGTACGACCGCGTACGGACGGCGACGAACGGCTTCGGTAAGCTGTCCACCCTCCTCGTAGCCGACGTATCCCGGGGGTGCTCCAACCAAACGGCTGACCGAGTATTTTTCCATGTACTCAGACATGTCGATACGAATCATCGACTCTTCGTCGTCGAACAATAGGGCGGCGACGCTGCGGGCGACTTCCGTTTTACCGACGCCGGTCGGTCCGAGGAAGATAAACGATCCGATCGGCCGCGACGGACTCTTCAATCCCGCGCGCGAGCGGCGTATCGCCCGCGTCACGACCTCGATCGCTTCGTCTTGACCGATCACGCGTTCGTGCAGCAGGTCTTTCATTTTGAGCAACTTGGCCGTTTCGGCCTCGGCCAAACGGCTGACCGGAATACGCGTCCACGCGGACACGATCTCTGCGATGTTATCGGCCGTGACTTTCAGTACGCGATCGGTCGCGGCTTTGCGCTCTTGCCAATCGGTTTCGAGGCGCGACTTCTCCAGTCGAAGCTTTTCTTCTTTATCGCGAATCGATGCGGCCTTATCGAACTCTTGGTTACGGACGACCGACTCTTTTTCGGCGATGACGCGACGCAACTGAGCGTCGATCTCGCGGATCTCCGGCGACGGCAACGTCGCTTGCAATCGCACGCGCGAGCTGGCTTCGTCGATGAGGTCGACGGCTTTGTCGGGCAGAAAGCGATCGGTGATATAGCGGTCGCCGAGCTTCACGGCCGCCACGAGCGCTTCGTCGGTGATTTGCACTTTGTGGTGCGCTTCGTAACGCTCGCGCAGGCCTTTGAGGATTTCGACCGCCTCTTCGAGCGTCGGTTCGCCGACCATGATTGGCTGGAAACGGCGCTCAAGCGCCGAGTCTTTCTCGATATGCTTGCGGAACTCGTTGAGCGTGGTCGCACCGATGCACTGCAGTTCGCCGCGCGCCAACGCCGGCTTGAT
>JBDTKL010000226.1:0-9848 GCA_039935355.1 Candidatus Tumulicola sp. | reverse complement strand
TGGAACTGCCGGCGCCTTCTTGTATCGCACCGCAGTACGCCAAGAAGTGAACGGCAAGATCGACTCGACGCGCTTGGTGCGTCAGGAAGGCGCCTCGATCTATCGTTGGGTGATGGAGAACATTCCGGCGGCCATCCATTCAGTATTGGACCGCGGCGGCCTGACGTTGCGCGACATCGATTGGTTCGTGCCGCACAGCGCTAACGCGCGCATGATCGAAGCGCTCGCCCATCGGCTGCCGTTTCCCATCGAACGCACGCTGCTCAGCATCGAAGAATACGGCAACACGTCCGGCGCCAGCATCCCGTTGGCACTAACGCCTGCGGTGCGCGACGGACGCGTGCGTCCGGGCGATAAGCTTTTGCTGATGGGTTTCGGCGGCGGTCTCGTGCTGGCCGGCAACGTGGTGACCTGGACCGCCGGATAACACCGGCGACAGATCGGACATCCCGCGTTCATACACCACCGCTATCGTGGCGGCATGGATGCTTTGGATTGGGCCGGCAGCGCGATGCTCGCGGCGCGTACGCGCCTCGATATCGCCACATGCAATCTCGCGAACGTGTCGAGCGATGGCTTTCGAAAACTCACGGCGCGCGGTGTGTTGACGTCAAACGGCGCGCGCGTCCACGCCGAGGGCTCGAGTCAACGCGGCGGCATCCGGCGCACCGGCCGCGATTACGACCTGGCAATCGTCGGCCCGGGACATTTTTCCGTGCGCGATGCCGCTGGGCGAGTCGTCGAAACGCGCTCGGGGTCGTTCGAGCGTACGCTCCGGGGAACGTTGGTCGACGCGCGCGGACGAACGCTGCTGAGCGACGCCGAACCGTTGATCGTGCCGCAAGGCGCTACGATCGACGAACGCGGGCGCGTGCTGGCGGGCGACATCGATACGCATCGAGCGCTAGCGCTGCCGCACGACTCGACGTTACGCGCAGGCTTTCTCGAGGAGTCGCCGGTCGATCCGATCGCCGAAATGGTGGGAATCGTCGATGCATCGCGCTCCTTCGAAAGCGCACAGAAAGTGGTCGGTGCGATCGATTCGCTCCGTCAAAAAAACGCATCCGACGTCGCGCGCGTTCGATAGGACGTCCGAGATGGATCGCGCGTTATCCGCAGCGGCGACGGGCATGGCCGCACAACAACAAAATCTCGACACGATCACCGATAACTTAGCAAACAGCGACGTCGCCGGGTTCAAAGGCCAAGTGCAGCGATTCGCCGAGTTGACGGCGCCCGGCGAAGATGGGAGCGGCACGATCGCACTCGGGCCGCAGGTCGTGCTGTCGCAGGGAAAGCTTGATAAATCGAACGGGCCGTTCGACGTTGCAATCGACGGCCCGGGGTTTTTCACGGTCGCCGACGATCGTGGCAAACGTTGGTATACGCGCGACGGCCAGTTCGCGCGCGCGTCCGATGGCACGTTGCGAAACGCGCTCGACATGCGCCTCGACGGCGTGCGTGTCCCGGCCGGCGCGTTGTCGATGAGCGTTGCCGGAAACGGTCGCGTGACCGCGACGATGGACCATGGAACGCAGGATATCGGACGGATACGCGTCGCCGAATTTGCCGCGCCGGAGCGGCTTCGCGGCGCCGGCGGTTCGCTGTTCGCGGCGACGCCCGAATCGGGGGCTGCGCGCGTCGTCGAACTAGGAACGGAGAACGGTCCGAAAGTGCGGTTCGCCACCCTGGAGCGGTCGAACGTTTCGATCGTCGAGGCGATGATGCAGATTCTGTCGGCGCAACGTGCGTACGAGGCGAACGCAAAAGGCGTACAAGCCGCGGATGAAATGCTGCGGATCGCAAACAACTTGCAACGCGGTTAGCGGAACCGAGACTGGCCCCGAAAAGTCGCCGGATGACCGATTACGTTCCTTTTGGGGTCGCCTAAGGCCTCGCCGTCGAAAACGGGCAGGAGGAACGCAGCAAACTGAGCGTCGAGAGCGCCACGTGCGACGGCATTGTCATAGATCGTGCGCGTGAGCGGCATGCGCGCAATCGGAACGAATGATGATGTCCAATTTTTCCATTGATGATCTTGGACGATGCCTTGCTTTCGTAGGAAGTAAATGTCTTGCAGCCCATCGATGGCGTTGCGTACGATCGCGACCGCCGCAAGCGTTCCGTTTCCGTAAATCTCGTGCAGATGTGGATTCGATTCGACGTATTCTTTCGCAACTTCCGGGCTCGTAACGAGGTCCATTCGGGCTTGATACATTCGCTCGGCCATTGCCCGCTGGAGTTCAAGCGCCGTTGCGAGTTGCGCTGCATCGGCCTGGCGCTGGGCGTGCACGGCTTGCGTGCGCGCATAGACTAGCGACAGCAAACCCACCGTCATGCCGGTGACCCCGAAAACGATACCTAGATCTATGCTACGGACTCTTTCGCGGCAGCGCAGGTTCCCTTCCGGTCACTCACATGATGCCTTTATTCGAGGTAGCATCCTCCAGCCTCTCATTGTTGACCCTACTGAAATGGCGTATTTTGCCCCCACTGGCGCATCGTTTCGCGTATCGGCTTTTTGTATGAACCGCCAAAGGTGTACAAGCCGCGGACGAAATGCTCCGCATTGCAAATAATCTGCAGCGCGCCTAACTGCTTACGGCATCGCGCATGATGTCAAGATGTTGGGCTTCGGTGGCTTCGCGCCGCGTATTGTGGAAGTTAGCCAGTTTCCAGCGGTCTTCTTCGCGCACGAACAGAATGCTGGCGATGCTCACGACGGTTCCCTTGACTGGCCCAGACGGAAGGTCGACTCGAGATGGCGCGATCACGAGCACTGCGGTGGGCGAGACCCGGCGAACGCTCTCGATTGTGAAGGCCACTGTGCTGCCCGCGTACGGGCCTCGAAAGATTTTTTCGTGGAGTTCCGTGACAGCGCGGCGCCCTCTGACGTGCATGCCAAGCAAGTTGATAAAGTCGACATCCTCGGTGCAGCACTCGGCAAAGGCTGCGGCGTCGGCATTTTTCCAGGCATCGCTCAGGCCCGCTAACGTCGCCTCAAGGCCTAGGGTTACATCTGCATTCATGGACGGCTCCTTTCGATTGTTGGCGAATGCGATGACACTTCCACCTAATTTCGCTTCTCATGCGTAGTTCAAGACGACCCGCGGCAAGAGCTAGCCGATGGGAGTTCGGCACACATTTCGTTGAGGCTGCGAAGGTTCCTGACACCGGTCAGAGTGCCCCCCGGCTGACGCTCTCGTTGGTTGCACGATCGGCTATACCGGCGACTTTTTGTATGCACTCCTAAAGGCGTACAAGCCGCGGATGAAATGCTACGCATCGCCAACAACTTGCAGCGCGGGTAGCCAAAACCAAAATCCAGAACCCGGTCGTGATGATCGCGCTGAGGCCCTGGACGACCGACGATTGTTGGGTGCTGCATGCGACCCTCGGAAACCCCGCAATGATGCTCCATCTGGGTGGCGTAGAATCGGCAGAGCAGATCGAGCGGCGCCACGCTCGATTCGTAAGCGGCCGCGACATGTTCACCGTTTGGGAAGGTGCCGTCGTTGTCGGGTCGGTGGGCTTTTGGGAAAGCTCGTGGCTCGGCGAAGACGTCTACGAAACCGGATGGATGACGCTTCCGCAGTATGCCGGGCGGGGACTCGCAACGAAAGCCGCATTGGAAATCGTCTCGCTCGCTCGCAAAGAAGCAAAGCGCCGGTTCCTCCACGCATTTCCGAACGTCGACAACGCAGCTTCCAACGCGGTGTGCTGCAATGCCGGATTTACGAATGAAGGCGAGCATAGGGTCGAGTATCCGAAGGGGCATTGGATGCGCTGTAATAACTGGCGCATCGTCTTGCGCGATAATCACTGACGCGCGGGCAACATTTGGGCGATAAACGCGCGCTAGAATCGCGGCATGACCATCGGCATCGTACTCGAAGCGGCGCTGCTGACGCCGGTGCTGCAGACGGCGTTCGGACCGTCGGATCCGCTCGGCGGATATGGCGCGACGCTGCTCGCGCAATCGGTCGCTAAACGCGACGATCGTTTCGCGCGACTCGTCGACATCTCGCTCGGAGCCGCACCGTGACCGTCATCGATGCGACAGATCGTGAAGAACGCGTCCGGCAAATGTTCCCACTCGTCAAACGGATCGCTCGCCGCGTGAAGCGGTTGGTTCCGGGTTTCGACCTCGAAGATTTGGTCGGCGACGGCAGCATCGGATTAATTCGCGCGGTAGACTCGTACGATCCGGGTCGCGGACCGACCGCAGTGCAGTACGCTCGGCGGTTGATCGCCGGCGCGATGCTCAACGGCATCCGGCGGATGGATCCCGTCTCCGAGCGCGCCAGACGGACGGTTCGCGAAGGCGAGAACGTGCGGTATGCGCTGGCGATGACGAGCGGCGAGTTGCCCAGTGCGCGCGAGATGGAAGCGCGCAAGCCGGGATACTTGCGTGCGATAACGGCGGCCTATGTAGGCCAGCCGCTGTCGCTGGATGCTCCGTTGCCGATCGGCGAATCGCTGGCCGGCGATTGGAGCGGAGATCCGGCCGGGATTAGTGAGCGGCGTACCGAGCGCGCATCCCTGAACGCGCTCGTCCGTGCGTTACCTTCCCGTCAGCGCGACGTCGTGTTGCAGCACTACGTCGAAGGGGTCTCGCTGCGGAAGATCGGCGTGCGGATGGCTATCTCACCTCAACGCGTTTCGCAGCTCCACTTGGCGGCGCTCGCGAAACTGCAAGCCGGTGTACTCGTTGCGTCGAGTCGATCCTGAGGAACGCGCTCCGCATCTGCCGGCCGTTGCCGTTGCGGCGCCCGAGCCGGTCGTCGCGGCGATTGCGGAAGAACGAGACGTTACCGATCTTCCGCGGGAGCATCCCGCCTGGGTGCGCGACGCCGTCGCATTGTCGCGCCGGGCTCGCGGTGTGGTCGCGCGTTTGCGGCCAGCGGTGTTTCGGGTCTTGTCGTTTTGGGACCATCGCGTCCGGTCGATCGCCGTCGGAGGGCGGCGCCTGCGCGTCGATGCGAGTGGTAGCTACGCAATCGACGGTTGATCGTCGTCGGATGATTCCGAGGCACATTCGTACTCGTGGTGGGGAACGCTCCGAACGTCCAGGTGGCTTCGCCGTCATGACGGGCCGGTACGTCAGCGGAGGTGCGCCGCGAATGCGACGGCTACTGTTGCGGATCCAATGAGGGTGAACCAGACCATCGCTTTTGCGAGTATCGCTACGCCGCGATCTTCGGTTACTAAACGCTCGTCCATTCGGAGCAGCCTCCCTGTTTCGGTGCGCTCCTTATGTTTAATCACATCTTACTGATAACGGTCTGGACATCTGCAGTGATTTCGCTGAGAAATACGAGCGTTGGCGCTATGCTCGCCAAGCGCGCGACGACCGTAGTCATCGTTACGCGCGAAGGTCGCGACCCGTCATGGCTTCTGGAACGTCGACGCCCATCATATACAAGAGCGTCGGTGCGACGTCGGCTAAGCGTCCGCCGGATGCGAGTGCGAAGTTCGCATCATTCGCGACGATGACGAACGGAACGCGGTTGGTGGTGTGCGCGGTCAACGGATTTCCGTCTGCGTCGATCTTCTCTTCGGCGTTGCCGTGATCGGCCGTAATTGCGAGCGCGCCTCCGGCTGCCAATACCGCGCGTGTTAAACGATCGATGCAGTCGTCGAGGATTTCGACCGCTCGCACCGTCGGCTGCCATTTACCGGTATGCCCGACCATGTCGGCATTCGCATAGTTCATCACGATCGCATCGTACGTTCCGCTCTCGATCGCAGCGATCGCTTCGGTCGTAATTTCGTTCGCTCGCATTTCCGGGGCGAGGTCGTAGGTCGCAACCGAACGGTCCGACGGCACCAGCGTACGCGTTTCACCGGCCAATTCGCCTTCGCGTCCGCCGTTGAAAAAATACGTAACGTGTGCGTATTTTTCGGTTTCGGCTAAGCGCAGCTGGCGAAGTCCGTGCGCTGCGAGTACGTCGCCGAACGTATCGTATTGCGGGCGCGGGCCGAACAACACCGGATTCTTGTACTGCTCTTCGTACTTCGTCATCGTCGCAAAATACAAATCGTGAAATTCTTTGGGCGCGAACGCTTCGAACTCGCCTTGACGGTAGGCCGGAGTTCCGGCATCGAAGGCACTCGTCAATTGGCGAGCGCGATCCGGGCGAAAGTTGAAGAAGATGCATGAATCTCCATCGCGTACCGGACGCGCCGTGCCGACGATGCACGGCACGACGAACTCGTCGTCTTCGCCGCGCGCGTAGGCGGCATCGACCGCCGCTGCAGCGGTAGCGGCATGGTGGGCCGCTTCGCCGTTGGCGAGCATGTCGTAGGCCATCCGCGTTCGATCCCATCGCTTGTCGCGATCCATCGCGTAGAAACGCCCGCAAACGCTCGCGATCGCACCTTGCCGGCCTCTGCCGGCGAGTTGTTCTTCGAGCCGCGCGACGTAGGTTTGTGCGGAACGTGGTGGCGTATCGCGGCCGTCCAGAAATGCGTCGATCGCGACCGGCACGCCGGCGTCGACCGCGGCGTCGATGAACGCGAACAGATGTCCGAGCGAGCTGTGCACGCATCCGTCCGACAGCAAACCCATGAAATGCAGCGTTCCGCCGGTACGGCGAACGTGCTCGATCGCCTCGACCAGCGCCGGATTTCGCGCTAGCGCACCGGACGCGACATCCTCGTCGATGACGACCAACCCTTGCGGAACGACGCGGCCGCTGCCGACGTTCAAATGGCCGACTTCGCTATTGCCCATAATTCCCGCGGGCAAGCCTACATCGATGCCGGAGGCTTCCAGCGTCGTGTGCGGATAGCGTGCCAGGAGTGCGTCCCAATGCGGCGTCGAGGCTGCGTCGATCGCGTTGCCGCGACCGGCGTCCGCGCAACCCCAGCCATCGAGTATGGCGAGGACGAGCGGGCGATGCGGTATCACGCTCGGCGAATTAAATCCGCGAAGCCGCGCGGGTCGAGCGACGCTCCGCCGATCAACCCGCCGTTGATGTTCGGTTTGGCGGTGTAATCGGCGACGTTCGCGGCCTTCATGCTGCCGCCGTAGAGAATCGGCGTTTCTTGTAAGCCGGGAACCGCGTTGCGAATCAGGTGCATCATCCGATCGGCTTCATCGGGATCGCAGTTGTTGCCGCTGCCGATGGCCCACACCGGCTCGTAGGCCAGCGCGATGCGTTGCAGCGATTCGTTGGGAATTCCGGCGAGCGCGGCGCGCGTTTGGTGAACGACGCGTTCGTCGGCCGCGCCGGCGGCGCGTTCCGCAGCCGTTTCTCCGACCGCGACGACCGGCAGCAGTTGTTGCGCGAGCGCGGCGTGCAATCGCAAATTGACCGTTCGATCGGTTTCACCGCATGCCGCACGCCGTTCGGAATGTCCGAGGATCACCCACGTTACGCCGAACTCTTCGAGCATCGGTGCGCTAATTTCGCCGGTGTACGGGCCTTCCAACTCCCAATGCATCGTTTGGGCGCCGAGCAGTACGCGCGATCCCGCGAGCCGGGCCGAAGCGGCGGCAAGCGCCGTGAACGGGGGAGCGATCATGACGTCGACGTGCGGCGGCGTCTGTTCGAGTTCGGCCAACAACACGTCGAGAAAGGCCATCGTATCGGCGGCCGTTTTATGCATTTTCCAATTGCCGGCGACGATCGTACGCGGCACGCGTGTCAGCTTTCCAACGCCGCGACGCCCGGCAGCACGCGGCCTTCCAAGTATTCCAGCGTCGCGCCGCCACCCGTGGATACGTGCGAAACGTTATCCGCAAAACCCAGCATGTGCGCCGCCGCCGCTGCGTCGCCGCCGCCGACGACACTGAGCGCGCCGCGCTGCGTCGCGAGCGCGATGGCTTCACCCACCACCTGCGTGCCGGCGCGAAACGCCGGCTTTTCGTATACGCCCATCGGCCCGTTAAACACGATGGTTTTGGCGCGTTCGATCACGTTTGCATACGCCTTCGCGCTTGCCGGACCGATGTCGAGGATCATGTCGTTGGAGGCGACTGCGACGGTCGAAACGATTCGTGGCGACGGATCGTCGAGGCCGCTCCCGGTGACCGCATCGATGGGCAGATGCAGCGCGACGCCCGGTCGACGAGCCAGCTGCAAGATGGTACGCGCGGGTTGCAGATCCGCGTCGCGCAACGACTTGCCGACCGACACTCCTTCGGCCGCCAAGAACGTGTTGGCCATTCCGCCACCGATGCAAAACGCGTCGACCAAATCCATCAGGTGGGTGAACACACCAATTTTATCGGCTACTTTCGAGCCGCCGATCACACAGACGAACGGTTTGGCCGGACGATCCGTGAGCTTGCGCAGTGCGTCCAGTTCGCCTTGCATCAACAGTCCGGCGGCGTGCGGGAGCGCGTGCGCTAACCCTTCTGTCGAAGCATGCGCGCGATGCGCTGTGCCGAACGCGTCGTTGATGTAGACGTCGCCCAATGCCGCGAGTTGCGCGACGAACGACGGATCGTTGCGCTTTTCTCCGCCGTGAAAGCGCACGTTTTCGAGCAACAGCATATCGCCGTCGTGCAGCGCCGCGACGGCCGCCTGCGCCTGCGGTCCGACGCAATCGCCCGCAAATGCCACCGGCAATCCCAATCGTTCGGACAATGCTTGCGCGACCGGCCGCAACGAGTATTTCGGGTCTGGCGTACCGTCGGGCCGTCCGAGATGCGAGAGAACGATCGTTCGCGCACCCCGATCGTGCAACGTACGCAGCGTCGGCAGCGCCGCGTCGATACGGGTGTAATCGGCCACTCGCGCGCCGTCCATCGGAACGTTCAGATCTTCGCGAAGCAGAACGCGCTTGCCGCGGACGTCCAGCTCGTTCATGGAGCGCAGCGCCATGCGCGGTTATTTCGGCGCTGGAAGCGTTTTGAGGACGATGTCGGTGAGGTCGGCGAGACGGCACGAGTAGCCCCACTCGTTGTCGTACCATGCCGCGACTTGAATCAAGTCGCCCATCACGTTGGTGAGTTTGCCGTCGATAATGGAACTATGCGGATCGCGCTTGAAATCGGACGATACCAACTCTTCTTCGGTGAACCTGACGTAGCGCGACATCGGGCCGTTCGCTGCATCGCGCAAGATGCCGTTGAGCTCTTCCCTGGTCGTTTCTTTCTTCGTTTGAACGACCAGATAGATCATCGAAACGGTCGGCGTCGGTACGCGTAACGCGAATCCGTCGAACGTTCCTTGCACTTCTGGAATCGTCAGATACAGCGCTTTGGCTGCGCCGGTCGACGTCGGAATGATGTTGGTCGCGGCGTTGCGCGCGCGACGCCAATCTTTGTGCGGTGCGTCGAGAATGTTCTGATCGTTCGTATACGAGTGAATGGTGGTCATAAAACCTTTCACCCAGCCGAGACGATCGACGATCGGTTTGACGGCCGTCGCCAAGCAGTTGGTGGTGCACGACGCGTTCGAAATGACGTTGTGTTTTAGCGGATCGTACTGGCCATCGTTGACGCCCAGCACCACGGTGAGATCTTCGCCCTTGGCCGGCGCAGAGATCAGCACTTTTTTCGCGCCGCCGCCTTCGATGTGTGCGCGCGCTTTGGCGGCGTCGGTGAAGAGTCCGGTGGATTCGATCACCACATCGACGCCCAGCTTACCCCACGGCAGCTTGGCTGGATCGCGCTCGGCGGTCACCGCGATCGTTCGACCGTCGATCTTGATGGAGTCGCCCGATGCCGAAACGTCTCCCGGATACGTCCCGTAGTTGCTGTCGTACTTGAAGAGGTGCGCGCACTCGGCAGCACTGGTCAGGTCGTTGACTGCCGCGATTTCGATGTCTGGGTGACGCTCGATCAGCGCCTTGGCGAAGTTCCGGCCGATGCGGCCGAAGCCGTTAATTCCGAT
>JBDTKL010000225.1:0-13916 GCA_039935355.1 Candidatus Tumulicola sp. | reverse complement strand
GAGGGGCCAATCGTCGGCTTCGCGTCCGGAAATAGGTCCATGACGGCGTACGCCAGCACGTGCGCGGCTGTGTGGCGCAGTTCGGGGAGCGAGGGTTTGAGATCGGAAGGCATCGCACGCCGCTTTCGGCAGTGGCCGCCCGTCAGGCCTACCGCGAGCTGCCCGGTGGCCCGTCCGCACGAACCATACCTTAACGCCTCCGCTACGTACTCTTAATCTAATCTTATTCTTGGCCCGACAGAATGAGGAGAGTTTTGGACTGCACTTCGTGCGGAGGAGCCTAGATGCGAAAAAGTTTGGCGCTGCTTGGAGCGGCGCTTTTTATGACGGTAGCTCCGGTGATGGCGGCGACGCAGCTGACCGGCGCCGGGTCGACCTTTGACTATCCGTTCTTTTCTAAGGCGTTTTTCGAGTACGGCAAGACCCACTCCGACGTCCAGGTCAACTATCAATCGATCGGCAGCGGCGGCGGCATTCAGCAGTTCACGCAGCGCACGGTCGACTTCGGAGCGACTGACGTCCCAATGAATGCCGGCGAAGTGAAGGCGGCCTCGGCCGGCGGCGGCCCGGTACTGCAAATCCCGGTCGCGCTCGCCGGCGTTTCGGTCGTTTACAACCTGCCGGGCATTGGAGGCGGGTTACGACTGTCGCCCTCCGTTCTGGCGGATCTGTTTCTCGGCACGATATCCAATTGGAACGACGCGCGAATCGCGAAGCTGAATCCGGGCAAGAAATTGCCGAGCACGCCCGTTGTCGTCGTGCACCGTTCCGACGGTTCCGGAACGACGTACATCTTCACCGACTACGTAAGCTCGGTCTCGTCCGACTGGAAGTCGAAGGTCGGAACCGGTAAGAGCGTTACGTGGCCTGCACAGAGCGCGATCGGCGGCAAGGGCAGCGAAGGTTTGGCCGGTCAAGTCACCAACAATCCGGGTGCCATCGGTTATGTCGAGGCGGCGTACGCGTTGCAAAACAAAATGTCGCAAGCGGTCCTGCAGAATGCGGCCGGCAAGTTCGTCGCTTACAGTCCTTCGGCGGTGCACGCCGCGGCGGAGACCCGCCCCGACGTAAGCCCGGAAAAATTCTCGATTGTCAATGCCAAGTGCGCGGCGTGTTACCCTATCGCCGGTTTCAGCTGGGCGGTCGTGTACCAGAACCCGCAAGACAAAGCCAAAGGAAAAGTGTTGCAGCAAATTCTTGAATGGCTCGTTGGGGCCGGCGCCCAACGCATCGCAGGCGGTTTGGACTACGTTCCGCTTCCGACCGCGGTCGGTAGCGCCGCGCGCAAGACCCTTTCCTCGATGCATGTCTAGCATCGCGTAATTAGAGATGGCCGTTTCGCAGCCGCGGGGCGATGCGCCCCGCCGCAACCGTACCGCGGCTGCGGGAGACCGAGTCTTTCTCTTCGTCGTCAACGCGGCCGTAGGACTGTTCGTCCTGGTGGTCGCGTTGCTGTTCATCGAACTCGTTGCGGGTTCGTGGCCGTCGCTGCACAAGTTCGGCTTCAAGTTTCTCTGGACGTCCCAATGGAATCCGGTGACGCAGCAGTTCGGCGCGCTGCCGTTGATTTACGGAACCCTCGTGAGCTCGCTGGTTGCGATCGTGCTCGCGGGCGTGGTCGGTATTCTGGCTGCGACGTTTCTTGCCGAGTTCGCGCCGCGATGGTTGGCTCGTCCACTGGGCTTCGTTATCGAGTTGCTGGCAGCGGTTCCCAGCGTGGTCTTCGGTCTGTGGGGCCTGTTCGTACTCGCGCCGTTGGTCCGCACGGTTATCGGTCCGGCGCTGCAAAAATATCTCGGCTTCTTGCCGATCTTCCAAGGTCCGATCAGCGGCGTCGGCATGCTGACTGCCGGATTGGTCTTGTCGTTCATGATTCTACCGACGGTCACGGCGATTAGCCGCGAAGTGATCGTGGCGGTTGGCGGCGATTTGCGCGAAGCGTCGATGTCGCTCGGCGCGACGAAATGGGAAACCGTTGCGCGCGTGGTGTTGCCCGCGTCTCGCGCCGGGATCTTCGGCGCCATCGTGCTCGCGCTCGGACGCGCGTTAGGCGAAACGATTGCAACGACCATGGTTATCGGTAATCGCCCGCAAATCGCCGCGTCGCTGTTCGCGCCATCGTACACGCTTGCGAGCGTCATCGCCAACGAATTTACCGAAGCCAACGGCAACGTGTACATCAGCGCGTTGATCGAACTCGGTCTTATATTGTTTATCGTAAGCTTTATCGTCAACGCGATCGCCCGGCTCTTGCTCTGGGTGGTTTTGAGGACGCGCTCGTGAACCGGTCGCTCGCATCCCGTCATACCGCCAGTTGGATCGGCGGCACCGTCACCGCGCTCTGTGCGTTGATCGGCGCTGCAATTTTAATTCTCATTCTCGGGTACGTCGCGATTGCGGGAGGGCGAGCGATCAATCCGGCGTTTCTCACCCAACTGCCGGTGCCCGTGGGCGAACCCGGCGGCGGCGTTGCCAACGGTATCGTGGGCACGCTGATCACGGTCGCCATCGCGACGCTGTTAGCGTTGCCGATCGGTTTGCTCTGCGCGCTCTTTCTAGCGTTGTTCGGCCGCGGATGGTTTCCCGAAGCGGTGCGGTTTCTGTCGGACGTGTTATCCGGTATCCCGAGCATCGCCATCGGGTTGTTTGCGTACACGCTATTGGTCGCACCGGTCCGGCATTTTTCGGCATTGTCCGCATCGGTTGCGTTCGCAATACTGATGCTGCCGATTATCTTGCGAACGTCGGAAGAAGCCATTCGGAGCGTGCCACGTTCGATTCGCGAAGGCGCGCTCGCACTCGGACTTTCCGAGTTCGCAACGACGATGCGAATCGTCGTTCCGGCCGCTCGCCCGGCGATCACCACCGGATTACTGTTAGCGATCGCGCGCGTTACCGGCGAAACGGCGCCGCTGCTGTTTACCGCCTTCGGCAGCCAGTTCTGGGAACTGAACCCGGCGCAGCCGATGGCGCAGCTGCCGTTACAGGTCTTTACCTATGCGATTTCGCCGTACGAAAGCTGGCATGCCCAGGCGTGGGCTGGAGCGCTGCTTTTGATCGCGGCAGTGTTTATCCTCAACGTCTTGGCCCGGCTCGTGCTCACTCCGCGGACACAGCGATGAACGCGACCGCGCCACCGCCGATGCGCGTCGAGGACCTCAACGCGTTCTATGGCTCGCGCGAAGCCGTCGCCGGAGTCACCATGTCGTTCGCGGCCAACGCCGTCACCGCGGTGATGGGGCCGTCGGGTTGCGGAAAAACCACGCTACTGCGCTGTCTCAACCGAATTCACGAGATCGCCCCCGGAGCGTACGCGCACGGTAAAGTGATGTTGGGCGACCAGGACGTCTACGATTCAGACATCAGCGTCGTCGAACTGCGGCGTCGCGTCGGCATGGTGTTTCAACGTGCCAATCCGTTCCCGACGCTCTCCATTTTAGGAAACGTCACGGCCGGATTGAGCCGTTCACTGTCGGCTGCCGAGCGCATGAACGTCGCCGAGCACGCCTTGCGTGGCGCCGCGTTGTGGGACGAGGTGCGCGACAAGCTGCACAAGCCCGCGACGGCGCTTTCGGGTGGCCAGCAGCAGCGACTGTGCATCGCGCGAGCGCTGGCGGTCGAGCCCGAGGTGCTGCTAATGGACGAGCCGACCTCGTCGCTCGATCCGATTTCGACGCTCAGCATCGAAGAACTGATGACGTCGCTCACCGACCGGTACGCGATCGTGGTCGTCACGCACAACATGCAGCAAGCCGCGCGCGTTTCGAAATATTCAGCCTTCATGCTGGCCGATGAAACCGGCATCGGACGGCTGATCGAAATGGGCGAAACCTCCCGGATCTTTACCAAGCCGGTAGATAGCCGCACCGAAGATTATATCACCGGTCGATTCGGCTAGGGGAGGCTTGTCAAAGTCTCCCCAACGGGAACCGCCGTTTCGCGGCGAACGACGCGCCTCGGAGGTACGCACATGGTTTTAGACGGCCGGGTCGCACTCGTTACGGGCGGAACGCGCGGTATCGGAGGTGCCATCACCAAATACCTCGCGCGCAACGGCGCGGCGGTTGCAGCGGGATATAGCCGGGGCGAAGAGAGCGCTCGTCGTTTCAAAGACGAGATGACCGCCGAAGGCGCAAAGATTTCGATTCATCAGGGGCGCGTCGACGACGCGGCCGACTGTAATCGCGTGTTCGAAGAAGTCATGCAGACGTTCGGGCGTGTCGATTATCTCGTCAACAACGCCGGCATAACGATCGATAAAACGGTTCGGAAGATGACCGTCGAGGATTGGCACCAAGTGCTCGACGTCAACCTGTCGGGCGGATTCAATATGACCAAGGCGGTGCTCGAGCACATGATCGCGCGCGGTTCGGGGCGCATCGTCATGATTAGCTCGGTCATCGGTGAAACTGGAAACATCGGCCAAGCCAACTATGCGGCCTCGAAAGCAGGCCTCTTTGGATTCACGAAAAGCCTCGCGCTCGAAATGGCGCCGCGCGGCATCACCGTCAACTGTGTCGCGCCCGGTTTCATCGCAACCGAAATGGTTATGGCGATTCCGGAAGCTGCGCTCGAGCGGGTGATCGAAAAAATTCCGCAGCGACGTCTCGGCAAGCCCGAAGAGGTCGCCCGGGTCGTTCAGTTCTTGCTTGAGGACGACGCGAGCTACATCACAGGCGCGGTCTTCGCCGTCAACGGCGGCCTCGATATGTAGCAACCTAGAGGTAAACTGGCGACGCGCTTTGTAAATCTAGCGCGTGAGCAGTTTACCACTCGAACATCGCGTCGCCGTCGTAACGGGCGGTTCTCGCGGCATCGGCGGAGCGATCAGCCGCCTCCTAGCTTCCGATGGGGCGACGGTCGCCGTCCTTGGTCTACCGATCGACCGCGAGCGGACCGACACCTTGCGCAGTCACCTGAACGGGAGCGCATCCCGAGTTCATTTTTACGAAGGTGACGTCGGTGTCCCGGCATCCTGTCGCGAGTCCATCGAACGGATTCTCGCACAGCACGGGCGGATCGACTACCTCATCAACAACGCCGGCATTACGCGCGATCACACCGTGCGCAAGATGACCGAAGACGAATGGCAAGCGGTTCTGCAGGTCAATCTGTCGGGACCGTTTTTCATGACGAAGGCCGTTCTCGAACCGATGATCGCACAGAAGTTTGGGCGTATCGTTAACATTAGTTCGGTCGTCGGGGAAAGCGGAAACTTTGGACAGGCCAACTACGCCGCTGCGAAAGCCGGGTTGATCGGCCTCACGAAGACCGTCGCGCTCGAAGTTGCAAAGAGTCAGATCACCGTAAACGCGGTGGCGCCCGGCTTCATCGAAACCGAAATGACCAAGGCGATGCCGGCCGAAGCAATCGAGATGGCGATTTCGCAAACGCCTAAGCGCCGCTTGGGACAACCCGACGAGGTTGCACACGTCGTTCGCTTCTTGGTCGACGACAAAGCCGCGTACATCACCGGCGCGGTGTACAACGTCAACGGCGGCTGGTACATGTGATGATTGCGGCCGACGATCTGGGTTACGGAATCGAAATGACGGGCGTGGACCCGGCTTCGATGGGCGACGCACTTCGCGACGTGATGAACGACGCGCTATCCGATCCGATGCGCCTGAGCGCGTGGCTTTCGGGGTTTGCCTTAGCCGAACAAAACGTCGGCTTGAACATGCTGCGCCGCTTCAGCGGCCAAGAACCGATCGCGCCGGTCGTTCTCGATCCCGGCGACAAGCGCTTCTCCGACGCGGAGTGGCGTTCCAATCCGATGTTAGCCGGCGTGGTCGAAGAGTTTCGTATCCGTTCGCAAGCGGCGATGGCGCTCATCGATGGCGCTCGAGTTCCCGAAGCGACGCGTCGCAAGGCGCGATTCGCGATGCAGCTTATGCTGGACGCTGCATCACCGAGCAACATTCCGTGGTTGAATCCGGGCGTCATCAAAGAAGCGGTGGATACGAACGGCGCGAGCCTGCTGCAAGGCATGCAAAATTTTATGGACGACCTGCGAGACAACGGCGGTTATCCGCGCCAAGTCGACGCAACCGGTTTTGAGGTCGGCAGAAATATCGCCACTACTCCGGGTCGCGTCGTGATGCGCAACGATTTAATCGAACTGATCGCGTACGAGCCGCAGACGCCGAACGTTCACGCGGTTCCCATGCTGTTCAGCCCGCCGTGGATCAACAAGTACTACATCATGGATCTATCCCCGGGCCGCTCGTTCGTCGAATGGGCCGTGCGCCACGGCCATCAGGTGTTTGCGATCAGCTATCGCAATCCCGATGCGTCGATGTCGCACTACAAGATGGACGACTATTTGCGCTCGGGATTTCTCGCGGCGATCGATGCCGTGCAAGAGATCACGGGCAGCAAGCAGGTCAACGTGAGCGCGCTCTGCCTGGGCGGTACGCTGGCTCTTATCGGCTTAGCGTACTTGGCCGCCAAAGGTCAGGGCGACCGCGTCAAGAGTGCGACCGTGACCAACACGCTCATAGATTTCAGTATTCCGGGTGATCTTGGCATCTTCACCGATGAGGCGACCATCGATCGACTCGAAAGCCGCATGCGCAAGCGCGGCTATCTCGATTCGGCCGAGATGGCCAAGACGTTCGATTGGATGCGATCGCAAGATCTTATCTGGAGCTACGTCATCAACAGTTGGTACAAGGGCAAGCGCCCGCCGGCGTTCGACATTCTGGCGTGGAACGGCGATTCGACTCGCATGCCGGTCGAGATGCATTCGCAGTATTTGCGTTCGTGCTACCTGCATAATGCGATCGTCCGTCCCGGCGCGTTCACGATCGACGGCACCCCGATCGACCTCGGGAAGATCCAAACGCCGTTGTACGTGCTGGGTGCGGAGAACGACCACATCGCTCCGTGGCACGCGACCTATCTGACGACGCAGCACGTCGGCGGACCGTCGAAGTACGTGTTGACCAATGCCGGCCACATCGCAGGCATCGTCAATCCGCCCGGCGGCAAGAAGAGCATGTACTATGTCAAGCCGCAAGCAATTCGCGGCGAGTCGGCTGACGAGTGGTTGGCGACCGCCGATCGTCACGCGGGCAGCTGGTGGGAAGACTGGGCGGTTTGGTCGGGCGAGAACGGCGGCCCGGAGGTCGCTCCTTATACACTGCCCACCGGAGAAGCCGCGCCGGGCAAATACGTGCGCAACGAAATCGGAGAACCGTTTGCCGTGGCGAAGGCGGCACGACCGTGAGCGACGAGTCGGAGCGCCCCAAATCGGAGACCGGCGACACGACCAACGATCAGGCGCCGGGGTGGAACGGCTTGGGGACGTTTATTCGTGCCCAGCGCGAGCTGGCCAACCTATCCATGCGGCAGTTGGCTGAAATCGCGAAGATTTCGAACCCCTATCTCAGTCAGGTCGAACGTGGATTGTACAAGCCCTCGGCCGATGTCCTCAAGCAGATCGCCGGGGCCCTCCACCTTTCCGCCGAGACCATGTACGTTCAAGCGGGACTGCTCGACGATACCCCGCCCGCCGAAGGCGACGCGCGCGACGTGGAAGCGGCGATTCGGCTCGACCCCCGTCTAACGGTCGATCAGAAGGACACGATCATCAGAATTTACCGGAGTTTTCTCGGCATCGCCCCTTGACAGCCTTGCTCATCGCTTGGTAGACTTAGCACAGAGAGACGCAAACCAAGCATTAGTGGGATAAGAGAAGGGGATACACATGACCATCAACGTTACCGACTACTTCACCAAGTTTCAGCAAGAGGGCCTCGAGGCGCTCAAACAGAGCCAAGACGCGAACATCGAGACGATGACCAAGTTTCGCGCCCTGGGCACCGAGTTCGCCGCTAAGCCCGGCACGATCCCGACCTTTGAGAACGTTCCGACCCCGTTCCAGTTCGTCGAGATGTCGTTCGGCTTCGCTACGCAGATGCTCGAGCTCCGCAAGGCCTACACGCTGAAGGTCGCCCAAATGTTCGTCGATGCGCAGAAGCAAGCCGAGAGCAGCTTCAGCCAGGCCACGAACACGGTTGCCAACGGCAACACGATGACGGCCCCGGCCGCCAAGCCCGTCGGCAAGTAGTCCACACCAGCCTCGAACGGAAAGGCCGTGCGATCGCAAGATCGCGCGGCTTTTTTCTTTGATGAGTTTTTGAGGCACGCCCGCCAAATGGCGGAAGGGGCGCAACGAAGCGACGATTGAACGCAGGTCGTATGAAGTATCCGCTCGTTGCTTTGGCCGGCTTGCTCTTTTCGGTGGCTTTCGCGGTTCCCGCGTCGGCCGCTCCGGTCGTTCCCGAAGATCTGTTTCGATTGACCCTCGTCGACTCGGCAGCGCTGTCACCCGACGGCGCCTACGTGTTGATGGAAACATCGCGTTCCAACGGTCCGAAGAATCGTTACGACCGCACGATCGATCTGGTAAACGTTGCGACGGCCCGTACGACGGCGAACGTGACCGGGCGTACCGCCGACGGCGATTTTGCGTGGACCCCCGACGGCTCGGCGTTCGTCTTCGTGCGCTCGATGCCGAAGAAGAAGCCGCAGCTGTACCGCTACACGATCGCGACGAAGAAGATCATGCAATTGACCAATATCGCAAACGGCGTTTCGGGTCCGAACTTTTCGCACGACGGCCGGCATATCGTCGTGACCGTTACCGAATCCGATCCGGCCCCGAACGCCCACGTAGACTTCACGAAAGCCGGCTTTACGCCGACTGCCGATGAGAAGAAGAGCGACATCCGAACGATCGATGCGCTGTTTTTCGAAACGAACGGGCAAGGCTTCACGTATCAGGATCATCCGCATATCTGGACGGTAGACGCCGACGGATCGCACCCCAAGCAACTGACGTCCGGAAAATGGGGTGAAGGCTTCGTCGGATGGTCGCCGGACGACCGCACGATCGCATTCAACTCGCTGCAACGCGAATCGGTCGATGGCGGCGCAGACGACGTATACGTAATGCCTTCGACGGGCGGGACGCCGCAAAAGATTGCTTCGATGCAACAGTCTAATAACGGTCTCAGTTATTTGAGTACCGGCGAGTTGGCATGGCTGCGCGGTGGCGTGCAGGACAACGCGGAGCAACCCGAGCTCGTGATTTCCGATACTAGCGGCAACCAACGCGTGGCGGTCGCAAAGAACACGACCGGTTGGGGCGATAGCCTGCTGGCCGATATGAAAGAGGGCGGAGGGCTGTGCGGGGCGCCGCTTCCGGACGGCAACTTCGTACTGAATGTCGACGGACCCGGCTACTCCAATATTCGTACGCTCGACACGAAGACCGGAACCTTCAGCAACGTAACGCCGCCACGCGGCGAAGCGTGGTCGTGCAGCACGACGCGCGACGGTAAAAGCGTCGCGTATCTGTACAGCGATTTCACGCACCCCGCCGACGTGTGGATTTCTAGTGTGAGCGGCGGCACGCCGCGGCAGCTGACGAACGTCAATGCGGCGTGGCTCGCACACGCGACGCTCTCGACCCCCCAAGAGTTTTCCGTGCAAAGCACGTCCGGGCGCACGGTGCAGGCGTGGTTCATGCCGGCGATCGGCGGCAGCGGCCCGCACCCGACGTTGCTGAACATTCACGGTGGTCCCGAGACGCAGTTCGGCGACACGTTCTTCCTCGAGTTTCAGTATTACGCGGGGCTCGGATACAACGTCGTCTTTTCCGATCCGGCAGGTAGCACGGGTCACGGCTACGCCGTCACGGAAGCGCTGGAGAACGATTACGGAGACGCGATGTTCCAAGACACGCAATCGGTGATGGACGAGAGCGTCAAACGGCCCGACGTCGATCCGAACCGGCTTGGCGTTACCGGTGGCTCGTACGGCGGTTATGCGACGCTGTGGGTGATCACACATACGAATCGTTACAAAGCCGCTGCGGCCGAACGCGTCGTCAGCTTTCTGCAAAGCGAAAACCTTGACGCCGATTTCGCCGGTAAGGGCGGCTTAGGCGGTGGCCAGTACGTATGGGGGCCGGCGTGGGACCCGGCCAGTACGAGCTATGCGAAGTTCTCGCCGCTAACGTATGTGGCCAACGTGCAGACGCCGCTGTTGCTCCTACATTCCGAGCTCGACACGCGCACGCCGATCGATCAGACCTTGCAGTTCTTTACATCGCTCAAGATCTTAGGCCGCACGGTAACGTACGTCGACGTTCCGTCCGAGACGCACGATCTCTCTCGAACCGGATCGCCGATCCACCGAGTCGAGCGCATGCATCTGTTGGCCGACTGGTTCGCGCGTTATCTGAAGACGTAAGCGCGACCTAGGCAACCAGGCGAGGGAAAGGGGCGGAGCCGGTCGGCGCGAAGCGCCTTTCCGCGGGGTTTCATCACGCTAGGAAAGGCTTTCCCTATGCGCTTCGTTAGTTTCGCCTTTGCGGCCGTTTTCGCCGCGCTGCTCGCCTCGGGATGCAGTTCGAATGGCGCCTCGCCAAGTAGCTTTACGCCCGGCGCCGCCCGTCGATCGGTATCGTCGGCGAAGACCGCTTCGCTCTACGTGGCCGATAGCGACAACAATTCGATTTTGATTTTTTCCGAAACGGCAAATGGCAACGTAGCACCGACGACCGTTATCGAAGGAACGGCGACCGGCCTGGATGATCCCTACGGCGTCTACCTCGGGCCAACCGGCAAAATTTACGTCACGTCGTTTGGCAATAATTCGGTGCAAGTGTTCGCTGCAGGTGCATCCGGAAATCAGAAGCCGCTGCAAAACATCGTTGGCGAAGCCACGCTGCTCAGCGCACCGATCGGGATCGGGCTCGATTCGAAGAACGACATTTACGTCGCGAATTTCAATCTCAATACCGTCAACGTCTTTAAGCCGGCGGCCGACGGAAACGCCAAACCCACGAATGTGATCGGCGGCACTTCGACGGGATTGCTGGAACCAGCCGGACTCGCAATCGACTCTGACGGCCGATTGGTCGTCGCTAATATCGAAGCAGAGTCGCTTACGGTGTTCTCCAAGGGTGCCAAAGGCAACGCGTCTCCGGTGCAGACGATCACCGGTCCGGCTACCGACCTGAACTCACCGGCCGGCGTTTTCACCGATGCGAAGAACGACATTTGGGTCGGCAGCTATCAGGCAACGGCCGCTCTGGAATTTGCGTCGGATGCGAACGCCAACGCTAAGCCGAAGACAAACATTAGCGGAACGAAAACGAAACTCGATGGACCTGCCGGCATCGCAGTCGATTCGTCCGGAACGATTATCGTAGCGAACACCTTATCGAGTACCATCACGACCTACGCGTCAGGCGCAAACGGGAACGCGGCGCCTAAAACGACCCTGGCCGGAACGAAGACGAAGATATCCGCTCCTCACGGCGTCTGGACGTTGTAAGAGAAAAGCCTCGACGGTAACGTCGAGGCTTTCGATATGGTGGGCGGTATTGGGATTGAACCAATGACCCCTTCCGTGTCAGGGAAGTGCTCTCCCACTGAGCTAACCGCCCGCGATTCTGGGATTCGAGAACTTCGGAAGTATAGCGCGTGCGTCCTCGCAACGTCAACGCACGCGGTTTGACAGACCTTTCTCGGGTGTGTTAAAGTCGCTGAGCGCGCTCGTACGCGCAATCACTCGTCACGAAAAGGAGGCACGATGAAGCTTGTAATCACTCTCGGCACAATCGCGTCGCTTTTGGGCGGCGGGCTGAATCGCCTTCGACCTTCGGACTGCGGGCCGGCGTAGCGCAATCGCCGGTTTCCCTGACGTTCGAAGGCCTCCGCGATTTAACCGGAGGTCTTTTCATTTCCCAAACCGTCAACGAAAGGCACATGATGGATTTCTGGTATCAAACCGAAGCCCGGATTCGCCGCGAAGACGCCATCGAAACCGCCCACCGCAATCGCTCGTTGCGCCTTGCGGAGGGTGGCCGAAGTCCCGGCGTCCGTGGACGAATCGCCAATAGCGCTCAAGCAATGAGCGAAGTGTTGGCTTCGCTGGCGCGCACATTGCGCGATGGCGACCCGGCATAACCTAGACGAACTCGCGTTGCGGTCCGGCCTGATAGGTCGCGATCGCATCGCGCCAATGCTGCGGGATTGCGATCGAATGCTGCTCGCCAAAGTCGTACGCGACGACGGTCGTTATCCCGCGCGCGGCGCGATGTTCGTGGCTTTCGCTCCAGATCTCGTATTCAAAATCCCACGATTTCGTTCCGATGCGACCGATGCGGCAACCGACGGCAATCTTTTCGCGATAGTGCAGTTGGCGTTCGTACGTAAAGTCGATGGTGGCTTGGATGATCCCGTGACGGCCGTTGATCGGTACGTTCATCACCTGCGCGAAATATTCGGAGCGCATCATCTCCGCCCAGCGAATGTACGCGACGTTGTTCGCGTGCTGCATCATGTCGATATCCGCAAACGGTATGCTAAAGCGCGAAACGAGCGGAAAATCGTCCAGCATCGAGCGCAGCTTCGCCGCGTACCCATGAAGTCCGCGCCGCAGCGAAGGCTCGGTAGGGTAACGCGTCGCGATAGTCAAAACGGGCTGTCGCCGGAGGGCGCGTAGCTCAGTGGGAGAGCATCCGCTTCACACGCGGGGGGTCGTTGGTTCAATCCCAACCGTGCCCACCATCCGGCATTGACGTCCGCAGGTGACGACTCGGACGAGTGCCGAACACGCCCACCGGCGCCTGGCGCTGTAGCTCAGTTGGTTAGAGCGCCGCCCTGTCACGGCGGAGGTCGTGGGTTCGAGCCCCATCAGCGTCGCCATTCCGCCAAGGTAGCTCAGTCGGTAGAGCACGCGCCTGAAAAGTGCGGTGTCGCCGGTTCGATTCCGGCCCTTGGCACCACCTCGGCTGCTCCTCATGTATGTGAGGGGCGGCTCGTTGCTATTTGTAGGAGCTAGCATTATGCACACCCCGCATCGCACGCGCACGGCGGCCGCGCTGTTTGTCGCCGCCACTTTTGCCGGTTGCTCCGGCGGCGCGTCGTACGCTCCGCCCAACACGGCAGCCGCACCAACGCTCGTATCGCTCGGCAGCATCGGCGCTGCGCAATTGCATCCCGGTCAACTCCGCTTCGTCGATCCGGCGGCAGTCAAAGCGCAGGTCTCCGTTGCGTCGTACAACACCTCGGCCTCCGCGCCGATTATGGTGTTTGCCGCCGGCAATAAAAACAATAAGCCGGCCACTTGTACGATCGCGAGCACCGGTGAGGACATCAATACGCTCGGCGTAGACAGCTCCGGCAATCTTTGGGTACCCGAAGGACTCGGCGCGAGCGGATCGCCCGACATCGTCGAGTTCAAGCCGAATTGCGGCGCGCTCGTAACGACCCTCGCCGATTCGAACGGCCAGCCGGCCGGCATCGCGTTTAATTCGAAAGGCATCACGTACGTCAACAACATTCTAGGACCGTCGAGCACGGGCGGTAACGTGGCCGTGTACGCCAAAGGCGCGAAGAAGACGACCAAGTACCTTACCAACGCAAACTTCTTCTTGGTGGCCGGCGTCGGCGTCGATTCGAAAGACGATCTGTACGTTCCATATTACAATTCGTCGTACGCCACCGGCCTGTTGCTGTTCTCGGGTGGAAAAATGCCGGGCAAGCCCGTCAAGAACTTCGCACTCGTCAATCCGGGTGCGCCCACCTTCGATAAAAAAGATAATCTGATTATTACGGACGATTCCAATCAAACGCTCAACGTGTACGCGCCGCCGTATACCGGTAAACCCAAAACGTATCCGTTGAAGGGTTCGTCCCCGCAATGTTCGCTCGATAAAGCGCAAGCGACGCTCGCATGCGGCGACAAGACGAACACCTCGGTCGACGTGTACGGCTACCCGAGCGGAAAATACATGTACAGCTTCAACAAGGGACTTGGCGCAACCGTGATCGGCACGGTGCAGTCGCCGATCTAGTCGGCGGGATTCTCCGGCGGGCGCAGCGTCCGATTGA
>JBDTKL010000224.1:0-2554 GCA_039935355.1 Candidatus Tumulicola sp. | reverse complement strand
ACGTATAACGCGGTCACCAATCCACCGCGTATCGCCGGCATCGACGACGACGATGGAACCCCGTTGGTGCAACGCGAGGACGACAAGGCCGAAACGGTCGGTAAGCGGCTCGATGTCTACGACGAGCAGACGCGACCGCTGATCGAGTATTACCGCCGCGGGGGAAAACTCGTTGAAGTCGACGCGCTGGCTGCAGTCGACGAGGTCACTCGGCAACTGCTCGCCGCGATCGGGGCGCCTGCGACGTAATGGTAGCGCTCAAGTCCGGACGCGAGATCGAATTGATGCACCGCAGCGGCAAGGTAACCGCCGGCGTGCTGACCGAGCTGATGCAGTCGGTGCGCCCCGGCATGACCACCGGCGAGCTCGACGCGATGGCCGAGCGCGGTATTCGCGCGCAGGGCGCGGTGCCGACGTTCAAAGGCTATCACGGTTTTAGCGGCTCGATCTGTGCCTCGGTGAATGAAGAAGTCGTGCATGGAATTCCGGGCGACCGCGTGCTTGGCGATGGCGACCTGCTGTCGATCGACATCGGCTCGACGCTCGAGGGCTACGTCAGCGACACCGCCGTCACGGTGCCGATCGGGACGATTTCGGAGGCGGCCCGGCGTCTGCTTGAGGTCACGCGCGAGTGTCTGACGATCGGAATCGAGCAGATGCGCGACGGAAATCATCTCGGCGACATCGGAGCCGCAGTGCAGGCGCACGCCGAGAAAAACGGCTTTGGCGTGGTCCGCGAACTTGTTGGGCATGGCGTCGGCCGCGAGATGCACGAGGAGCCGCAAGTGCCCAATTACGGTAAGCGCGGCACCGGCATGGTCATGCGTAGCGGGCTGGTTTTGGCCATCGAGCCGATGATCACCGAGGGTGGCTACCGGGTCAACGTGCAGCGTGACGGCTGGACAGTTGTCACGCAGGATGGTAAACTCGCAGCGCACTTCGAACATACGATCGCCGTCACCGACGACGGTCCGAAGGTCCTGACCCTGCGCGAATACGGCGAGGATTCCGAGCTCGAACGCTACCGCTTAGCGACCGCGGTATGAGTACGAAATGTGCAAGGCGCCCCACGGGGAGTCATCAGCAACCCAATTTCTATAAGGCGGAGTGCCATCGAAATGAAAGTTAGACCTAGCGTTAAGCGAATTTGTGAAAAATGTAAAGTCATCCGCCGCCACGGCAAAGTGCGGGTGATTTGCGACGTCAACCCCAAGCACAAGCAGGTTCAGGGGTAAGGGGATAATCCATGGCTCGTATTGCAGGCATCGATCTGCCGCGCGAAAAGCGCATCGAAATCGCGTTGACCTACATCTACGGCATCGGACCGACGACGTCGAAGCGTTTGCTCGACCGCTCCGGCATCGATCCGAGCATTCGGGTCAAGAACTTGAGCGAGGACGATGAAAAGCGCCTGCGCGATGCGATCGACGGGCTGCAATTGCGCGTCGAGGGCGACCTTCGCCGCGAAGTGCAAGGCAACATTAAGCGTCTGATGGACATCGGCTGCTATCGCGGCACGCGGCATCGCCGCGGATTGCCGGTTCGCGGCCAGCGTACCAAGACCAATGCGCGTACGCGCAAGGGTCCCAAACGCACCGTCGCCGGCAAGAAGAAGGTCGCGACCAAGAAGTAGTCTTGCACCCGCATGTGACGCGAGTTGATCTACGTCGGCACCTGCGGGTTCTCGTATCGGGACTGGGTCGGTCCGTTCTACCCGGACGGAACCAAAGGGCGCGACATGCTTGCGCTGTACAGCCGGCGGTTTGCCGCCGTCGAGATCGATTCCAGTTATTACGGCGTTCCGGCGCGGACGACGGTTGCGGGCATGAACGCCCACACCCCGTCCGCGTTTCGTTTTAGTTTCAAGCTGCCGCAAACCGTGACGCATCCGCGCGACCGATCGCGGGTGCACGACGATGCCGCGCTCATGCGCGACAATCTCGCGCCGCTCGTCGAATCCGGAAAGCTGGCTTGCGTCCTGGCGCAATTTCCACATGGATTCAAACCCGAACGCGAGACCGTCGCATATCTCAAACGCGTTATCGGCGCGTTCGAAGAGCTGGCGGTCGTGGTTGAGTTTCGCAACGCAGCGTGGCAATCGTCCGAAACGTTCGAACTGTTGCGCGATGCCGGCGCCGGTTTCTCGAACGTCGATATGCCGAAGCTCGAGGGACTGCTGACGCCGTCGTCCGACGTGACGTCGCCCGTCGGCTACGTTCGCTTTCACGGTCGCAACAGCGCGCAGTGGTGGCGCGGGACCAACGTCACGCGCTATGCCTACGAATACACCGTCGAAGAACTGGTACCGTGGACCGATCGCATCGCTGAGATCGAAGCACAGGCGAGCGACACGTTCGTGTTTTTCAACAACCATGCGGCCGGGCGTGCGGCCACAAATGCCGAAGCCATCGAAATGCTTCTCGACGATCGCTACGGCGACGCGGCCGCGACGGTCGTCGCGCATCCGCCGCCCGCTCCGCCGCCGAAGGCCACACGGCAGCTCGGCCTGTTCGCAGATGTGGACACGTGAAGGCCGTCGTCACCACCGGCGGCC